>JBKOYU010001063.1:0-9191 GCA_046725575.1 Actinomycetota bacterium
ATTCTCGTCGGGATCGTCGTCGGCGTGCTCGGCCGACTTCTGGTTCCGGGTAGGCAGCCCATCGGGATGCTCGTGACGATCCTCGTTGGCATCGTGTCGGCGTTCATCGGCACAGCGATCGCGCGCGCGATCGGCATCCCCACCACGACGAGTGGCATTGACTGGCTCGAACTGCTGGTCCAGGTCATCGTCGCCGCGCTCGGTGTGGCGCTGGTGTGTGCGCTCATGGGTCGCAGACGTACGGGCCTGATGGGCGGCAGGCGGCACCTGCTGCGCTAGATCGGTAACCCCCGGCGATCCCGGCTGGCCCCCACCAGCTGGGATCGTCGTGTGTCTGGGCGCAATTCGCTCAGACCGTCAGCGCGGAAGCAACGGCGTGTCCGCCCGCGCCTTGATCTGCTGCACCACCCACGAGTTGCCGTCGGGATCGGTGAATCCGAACAGCGTGCCGCCGTCGCGTTCGTCGATGACGTCGATGTCTGCGGCGACAACGCCGCGCTCGATGAGTTCGGCGCGGGCGCGGTAGGCGTCGGAAACGACAAGCTGCACGCCCTTGAGCGAGCCCGGCGACATCGGCGGCGGTGCGCTGAGCACGATCGAGCATCCCGATCCCGGCGGAGTGAGCTGTGCGAAACGCTGGTCGCCGGCCCGCGTGTCGTGATCCAGGGTGAAGCCCAGCTGGTCGCGGTAGAACGCGATAGCCCGGTCGACGTCGCCGACCGGGACCACCACCACTTCGAGCGTCCAGTCCATCAGAGCGTCCTCAGAAGCTCGTCGAGCTTCTCGTAGCCCTCCCTCATGCCGCCCTCCATGCCCGACGACAGCAGGCCGTCGCGAGCCTCGACGGTGGGGCAGATCGACCGGCCGCGCAGCCGGCTGCGGCCACCTCCGAGGTCGTCGAACCACATGAACTCGATGTTGACCATGTCGAGCGCGCCCTCGAATTCGAAGGTCTGGATGATGAATTCGTTCTCCCGCACCTTGTGGTAGACGCCGTTGAAACGGAATTCACCGCGATCGGCATTGTGCACGTAGCGGTAGCCGCCGCCGGTCTTGAAGTCCCAGTGCTCGATCGTCATTTCGAGGTCGCGCGGTCCGAGCCACTGCTTGACCAGCTCCGGCTCGGCGTGCGCCCGGAACAGCGCCTCCACTGGGGCGTCGAAGTCGCGGGTGAACTCCATCGCCAGGGTGTCGACCGGAGCATTCAGCTTCAGTGCGTTCGTCATTGTTCGTTTCCCTTCTGGTGTGTGTCGGTCATCCCCGCCAGCAGGGCATCCAACTGGCGGTAATTGCGTTCGGCGTCAAGCCGATATCGGTCGATCCATCCGGTCAGCCGCTCCAGCGCGGCCGCGTCGAGATGGACCGGCCGGCGCTGCGCGTCGCGGGTCCTGGTGACCAGGCCCGCCTGCTCGAGCACCCGAATGTGCTTGGACACCGCTTGTTTCGTGATGTCGAACGGCGCGGCCAGCTCGTTGACGGTGGCCGGTCCCCGGGACAGCCGCGCCACTATCGCGCGCCGAACCGGGTCGGCCAGCGCCATGAAGGCGCGGTCCAGCCGGGCGTCTGCATCTCCATCGCTCCCCAATTATCAACCTTGCGTTTGATCAATGCTTTGGTTGACTATCAACCTAGGAGCCGGTGCGACCTGTGTCAAGGGGCTATGTCGACGGCGCTAAGCATCCGAACCCACAAGGGCGTGGGCGAGTTCTTTGAGCCTGTAGTTATCGAGAGGTTGTACGAGTGGAGGCCTCGGTAACTACAGGCTCGACGGTGGGTGCAGTTGCCCATCCCAACCACGAGCAATCAACGCTCGATACGCGCGGTCGATGATGTCCTCATCGCGGTCCTCCTTGATCACGCGGATCACGATCCAGCCGAGACGCTCCAGCTTTGGCAATGCCCGTATGTCCTTGACGTACTTCTTGCGGTTGGTGCGGGGTTGATCCCCGTCGTACTCCGCGGCGACCATGAAGTCCTCCCACCCCATGTCGAGGGGGCGCACGAGCCGTCCGCGGCCGTCGACCACGGGTATTTGAGTCGTTGGCTTGGGAAACCCGGCGTCGATGAACAAAAGGCGCAACCGCGTCTCCTGCGGCGACGCAGCTCCGCCGTCGACGAGCGGGAGCACGGCCCGTAGTTGCTTGAGTCCGCGGGCGCGGCGGTGACGCTGCGCCAGCAGCAAGACCTCGTCCATCGAAAACGGTGTTGCCCGCATGAGCGCGTCTAGCCGAGCGATCGCCTCGCTTCGCGGCAAGTGGCGCCCGATGTCATACGCCGTGCGAGCGGATGTGGTGACGGAAATACATGAGACGGTGGTGATCTCGTCATTGTCGAGACGCTCGTCTCGGGCGATGATGCCCGGCGGCGGCCGGGTGTTTTTCCAGATCAGCTCGATCGGTATGTCGTCGTCAACCCACCGGGCTCCGTGGAGAGTCGAGGCTGCGACGCCAGCCACCACACCATACCGGCCAGAACGCAACCAAGCTCCGTCGATGCGGTCCAACAGCGTCGGCTCATAGCCTTTGGGAACATAGATGTCCCGGAACATCCGGTCGTACCAACGACGCAAATCGTGTTCAGTGACCGCACCATTCGCAAGTGCCTGGCTGCCGACGATGAGCTTCCTCATGCCAGCATGCTCACAGCAGGCACCGACAAGTTGAGCCTGTAGTTATCGAGAGGTTGTGCGAGTAGAGGCCTCGGTAACTACAGGCTCGATGCGGCGCCTCAGCGCTTCTTTCGGATGATGGCGCGCAGCTTGTCCAGCCGGGTGGCGATCTCGCGCTCGGCGCCGTGCGTCGTCGGCTGGTAATAGTCGACGCCAACCAGCTCGTCGGGCGGATACTGTTGCGGCACAACACCATCCGGGTCCTCGTGGCTGTATTTGTAACCGATCGCATTACCCAGCTTGGCCGCGCCCGAGTAATGGCCATCACGCAGATGGGCGGGCACCAGGCCAGCCTTGCCATCTCGAATGTCGCTCATCGCGGCGCCCAGCGCCGTCGTCACCGCATTCGACTTGGGCGCGGTCGCGAGATGCACCGTGGCGTGCGCCAGCGTCAGCTGGGCCTCGGGCATGCCGATCAGCTGCACCGTCTGCGCCGCGGCGACGGCGGTCTGCAATGCGGTCGGATCGGCCATCCCGATGTCCTCGCTGGCGAGGATCATCAGCCGCCGGGCCACGAACCGAGGGTCCTCCCCCGCCACCAGCATCCGCGCCAGGTAGTGCAGGGCGGCGTCGACGTCGGAGCCGCGGACTGACTTGATGAACGCGCTTATCACGTCGTAGTGCTGATCGCCGTCGCGGTCATAACGCACGGCGGCCTTGTCCAGCGACTGCTCGATGGTCGCGACAGTCACCTGTTCCCCCGCCTCGGCCGCGACTTCCAGCGCGGTCAGCGCGCGCCGCGCGTCGCCCGCAGAGAGCTGGACCAGCAGCTCGACCGCGTCCTCGGTGACGTCGATTTGGCCGCCGAGGCCGCGCGGGTCGTCGATGGCGCGGCGCACCACGGTGCGGACGGCGTCGGCGTCGAGCGGCTGCAGCTGCAGGATCAGCGACCGCGACAGCAGAGGCGCGACGACGGAGAACGACGGGTTCTCGGTCGTCGCCGCGACCAGCAGCACGACCCGGTTCTCGACGGCCGACAGCAACGCATCCTGCTGGGTTTTGGAGAACCGGTGCACCTCGTCGATGAATAAGACGGTCTGTTCACCGTGCGCGGCGGCGCGACGCGCGACGTCGATGACGGCGCGGACCTCTTTGACGCCGGCCGACAGCGCCGAAAGCGCCTCGAACCGGCGGCCGGTGGCCTGCGAGATCAACGCCGCGAGCGTGGTCTTGCCGGTGCCCGGCGGCCCGTAGAGGATGACCGACGCCGCGCCCGAGCCTTCAACCATGCGACGCAGCGGTGAGCCCGGCTGCAGCAGGTGATCCTGGCCGACCACCTCGTCGAGCGTTGCCGGCCGCATCTTCACCGCCAGCGGAGCCGACGCGCCGACGGGACCGACCGGCGTCGAGCTCGGGCCGCCGGGGACGTCAAACAGACCGTCGGACACGCTATCTGCTTACCACGTGGCTACGACGGCGGCGCTGTCACGAAGTCGATCAGTTCCTCGACGCGGCCGATGAGCGCGGGCTCCAGATCATTCCAATCCCGCACCCGGCTCCTGATCCGCTGCCACGCCCGCGCGATGTCGGCCTGCTGGGTGTGCGGCCAGCCCAGCGCCTTGCACACACCCTTCTTCCAGTCCACGCCCCGCGGCACCACCGGCCACGCCGAAATGCCGAGCCGTGCCGGCTTGACCGCCTGCCAGATATCGATGAACGGATGACCGACCACCAGCGTGTGCCCGCCGCCGGGGCCCCGGCGGACAGCGTCGGCAATGCGGGCCTCCTTCGACCCGGCCACGAGATGGTCGACGAGGACGCCGAGGCGACGCCCCGGGCCGGGCTGAAATTCCTCGACGATGCCGACGAGATCATCGACGCCACCGAGGTATTCGACCACCACGCCCTCGACTCGCAAGTCGTCGCCCCACACCTGCTCGACCAGTTCGGCGTCGTGTCGGCCTTCGACGTAGATCCGGCTCGCCAGTGCGGCCCTGGCCTTCGCCTGCACCGCCACCGAGCCGGATGCGGTGCGCGCCGGTGCCGTCGGCGCCGAACGCTTAGGTGAGGTCAGGATGACCGGCCGCCCGTCGATCAGATAGCCGGGCCCGATCGGGAACGGCTTCCTGCGGCCCCGCCGGTCCTCGAGCTCCATCCGGCCGTATTCGACGCGTACCACCGCGCCCACATAGCCGGTCTGGGCGTCTTCGACGACCATGCCGAGTTCCACCGGGCGCTCGGTAGAGCGGGGGCGGCGGTGCGGGTTGTTGGCGAGTATGTCGGTGCCATAGCGATCAGCCACCGCGTGATCGTATGGTCACACCCGTGCTGCTCAACCGCGACACGGCCGAGGGAATTGCAAACGGCAGCATCACGCTCGTGTTGCGCCGATGGGACGCGCCGAGGGCCAAGCCAGGCGGCACCCAGCGCACCGTGGCGGGCACGATCCGCATCGACGACGTCGCCGAGTATCCGGGCAGCTACCGCGTGACGGCCGCGCAGGCGCGCGCGGCGGGCTACCCGGACGCCAAGACCGCGCTGAAGGAACTTGGCCGCCGCCCGGCCAAACACACGTATGTGATCACGGTGTCCTACCTTGCGCCCGACGAGCGACCGGAATTAGCCGCAGATGATCGGTTGTCTGCGGCCGACGTCGACGCGATCAGCGCCCGGCTTGGCCGATGGGATGCCGCGGCCGAAACCCCTTGGACGCGGCAGTATCTGGAGATGATCGGCGCCAACGAGGCCGTCCGCGCGCCCGACCTCGCGGCCCGCGTCGGACTGGACGTGCCCCGCTTCAAGCGCCGCGTGCGTCAGCTCAAGGGACTGGGCCTGACCATCAGCCTCGACGTGGGTTATCGGCTGTCGCCGCGCGGCAAGGCCTTTCTACGCGGTTAGTCGTCGAGGCTGCCCATGGTCAGGTTGACGGTCGTTCCCGTCACCCCGCTCGCCTTGTCGGACGCCATGAAGACCGCCACGTTCGCCATCTCCTCGAGCCCCATGAGCCGTCGCGGATGAGTCCTGCTCGCCAGAAATTCTTGCCACTGTTCCCATGTCATGCCTGACGCCTTGGCGCGAGGCTCGAAGGCATCCCTGATAGTGCGTGTCTCGGGCATGCCCTGCGGTCGCAGCCCGACCACGCGAATGCCATGGGGCGCGAGTTCGGCGGACAGATCTCGGGTGAGTGCCTCCTTGGCGGCCATCGCAGGACCGTAGCCACCCACCAACGGAAGCCCTGTCCGCGAGTGCAGTGCGGTCACGGTCATGATCGCCCCGGAGTTGTTCGGAATCATGCGCCGTGCCGCCAGGCGTGCGGTCAGGAAGTACGACCTCGTGTAGCTCGCGATCGGCTCCGAGAAGTGCTCGACATCCAGGTCGGTCAGCGGGACACCGAGAATCTGGGCGTTGGGGATGCCGACCGCGTTGAACGAGATGTCGACCCGACCCGCCGAATCGATCACCGACTGTAGATGTGTATCCACGGCCTGTTCGTCGAGAGCGTCGACCTGCGCCGCGTCCGCGGATCCGCCGGCGGAAACGATGTCGTCGGCGACCGCAGCGACTGACGCCCGCTCGCGCCCGGTGAGAAAGACCCTGGCCCCGTCGTGGGCGAAGGCGCGTGCGACGGCGCCGCCGATGCCACCGGCAGCTCCGTAAATCACCGCAATCTTGTTTTTGAGCATCATGTCTGGGTAGACACCGCGATGTCGGCAAAGTGGGCCTTCGCCAACCGCCCAGTTCGACGCCGTGTCGGTGTCTATACATAAGTGGTGACAACCGAGCTGGTGAACAGGGCGAGGGCCGGCGACAGCGACGCGTTCCGGGAGCTGACGGAGCCGCATCGCCGCGAGCTGCAGGTGCACTGCTATCGGATGCTGGGATCGCTGCAGGACGCCGAGGACGCCGTCCAGGAGACGCTGCTGTCCGCCTGGCAAGGCCTCGACGGGTTCGAAGGACGCGCCTCGATCCGCACCTGGCTCTACCAGATCGCCACCAACAGGTGTCTCAACGCGCGCCGGTCGGCGAGCCGACGCCCGGCCAAGGAGTGGGACATGCCCGCGGTCGAACCGCCCGAACCGACCGGATTCGGCGAAATCCCTTGGCTTGAGCCGTATCCCGATTCCCTCATGGATAGCGCGATCGACGTCGGCCCGGAGGCCCGCTATGTCCAGACCGAAGCCATCTCGCTGGCCTTCGTGACCGCTCTTCAGGCTTTGCCGCCTCGCCAGCTCGCCGTGCTGATCTTGCGCGACGTCCTCGGATTTCACGCCAGCGAGGTGGCCGACATGCTCGACACGACCGTCGAATCGGTCAACAGCGCCCTCAAGCGGGCGCGCGCCAGCCTGCAGCGCGTGCCACAACGGGAGCCTGCTCCCGATCCGGACTCAACCTCCGAGCAGGCGCTGGTGACACAGTTCGTCCGCGCGTACGAGTCCGGGGACGTGGACGCGCTCGTCGCGCTACTCACCACCGACATCTTCGTGTCCATGCCACCGATTCCCCTGGAATACCGGGGCATCGACGTGGTGTCGCGCCTGTTCGCCGGCATCTTCGGCTCGGGCAGGAGGGTTGACCTCGTGCCGACGCGGGCCAATGGTCAACCGGCCTTCGGGGCCTACCTTCGCGCCAGCACCGGCATCCGGCATGGCAGCGGGTTGTTCGTCCTCACCCTCACCGGCCACCGGATCTCCGCCTTCACTCGCTTCGACAGCAGCGTGCTCCCGTGGTTCGGGCTGCCGCGATCGCTCCCCGCCCGTTAGAAGGCGTCGCTCGCCAACTTCCGACAGGCCACGCGGATGTCGTCGACGGCTTGTTGTGAGTCGAGTTCGCCACCCACCGTCCAGGTCAGCACACCGAAGGTGACCTGCTCCACCAGTCGTGCCACTCGGATCTGTTCCGGCGTGGGATCTTTGGCGCCCGCGACCTGCAGGATCAGGTCACGCATCGCGTGGTACCCGGCGGGCTCGGACTGCGCCCGCACGGCCTGAGTCGACATGATCATCGCATGCGCAAGATGCTTGTGCCGCAACGTGTCTCGGCAGGCGTTGGCCATGAAGTCGGCCACGGCCGTCGCCGGATCACCGGACTGTGTCGACGGAATACGCAGGTTCTCGATCTGCAAGTTGAGCAGCCCGGCGAACACGTGGTACTTCGATGGGTAATAGCGATGCAGGGTGCGCAGCGCGACGCCGGCCTCGGCCGCAATCTCCTGGGCGCCGATTCGGTCGATCTGCTTGGCCTTACCCAGGCGGGCGGCGGCGCGCAGAATGGCGGTTCGACGGGCCTCCTGGTCACTGGTCGCGGGCAGGGCCGGCGGCCGTCGCTCCCCAATTCGCGGCATCACGCCAGTATGCGCAGCTGTTGGCGCAGCGGTCGTGGTGTACCGATGGGCGGGACGGGACGCGCATATCTGCGGCGACCACGCGACGATTGAGCCGTGACAGAGCTAGCGACCTATGGGCCATGGGCGGTCATCGCGGGCGGATCGGAAGGTGTCGGCGCCGTAGTCACCGCGTCGGCTTACCACCCCGGCACGCCGCAAGCGGTGCAGGTCAACGTCGACGTCCTCTGGCGGCTGCGCGGCGAGCACCGCCAGGCCGAGCGCGACATCCGTTGCGGCAACCCGTGTTCCGACGCGGGTCGGCACGTGCACGGCCGACCGGCCACCGAGCTTGTCGACATGCACGATGTCGCGTCCGTCGAGCACGCCCAGATGAATAACAGCACCGGTGTCGACCTGCAGATCGTGTAACACCGGCGCGGCCGCCTCGCGCAGCCGAAGATCCGTGACGTCGCCCGCACCCCACGCCAGCGCGCGCTTGCCCAGCGGCCGCACGCTGCGATCGCTGCGGGCGGGCCGTCGAACTGGGCGATGGTTGGATGCCGTTCGGGCTGAGCGGCGCCGAGATCGCGAGATTCCTTGACCGCGTGGATCTTCCGACGGACTTCGAGGTGGCGCTGTCGACACCGCCGCTGGATCCGATCGGTGACACCTACGCGACGGCGCGACAGTTGCGCCGGCTGCGGGACCTGGGTGCGACGAGCGCCACGTGTTCGGTGGCGGCGACATCGGCCGACCACTACTGCGATCAGCTTGCCGCACTTAGCGACCTTGGAAGGGAGATCACGTGACCGACGGTCTGGCAGAGCTTCAGCGACGGCTACAGCACATCGAGGATGAACGGGCGATCGAACGGTTGATCGCCTCGTACGGGCCGTTGGTCGATGCCGGCGAAGCCGAGGCGGCGTCGCAACTGTGGGCGACCGACGGCAGCTACGACGTCGAGGGCTGGCCGATGCGCAGCCGCGATGATGTTGCCGCCATGGTGCGGTCCGATGCTCACCAAGGCCTAATCGGCCGCGGGGCATGCCATTTCCTCGGTCCGGCCGTTGTCACCGTCCATGGCGACGAGGCCGTGGCCGTCTGTGAATCGATTCTCGTGACGCTAGTCGGACGGTTGTACACCACGACCGCCGCCTACTGGATCTGAACCGGACGCTCACGACCGCGCGAGCGACCGCGTTGGTACAGGAATTACCGGCGTGTCGTGTACAGACACGGTCGTACGCGGTAATCAGGAAC
>JBKOYU010001088.1:0-2599 GCA_046725575.1 Actinomycetota bacterium
GACCGGTGGGTACTGACTTCAGCAGTGCGGTGGTGTCCATACCTCCTCTCTTACACCTTTGGTCAACCGGCCGCACTAGGGTCGTCAACATGAGCACCCGAAGACGAGCGCGAGTGAGGATCGCAGCGAGGGACGAGCGAGGACCGGAGCGAGGGGGAGTCGAGGCATGAGCACCCGAAGACGAGCGCGAGTGAGGATCGCAGCGAGGGACGAGCGAGGACCGGAGCGAGGGGGAGTCGAGGCATGAGCACCGATACGCAGCAGATCCCCGATATCGCAGCCACTCCCGCCTGGCAGGCCCTGCAGCGCCATCACGATGAGATCGGTGAGAAACAGCTCCGCGAGTTCTTCGCCGACGACCCCGACCGCGGCACCGAACTGGCGTTGACGGTCGGCGACCTCTACATCGATTACAGCAAGCACCGGGTCACGCGCGAGACGCTGCAATTGCTGATCGACCTGGCCCGCACCGCGCGCCTCGAGCAGCAGCGCGACGCGATGTTCTCGGGCGTGCACATCAACACCTCCGAGAACCGCGCTGTGCTGCACACCGCGTTGCGGCTTCCCCGCGGCGCCGAGCTGATCGTCGACGGGCAGAACGTCGTCGAGGACGTGCACGCGGTGCTGGACACGATGGGCGACTTCACCGACCGGCTGCGCAGCGGCGAGTGGACGGGCGCCACCGGCGAGCGCATCAAGGCCGTCGTCAACATCGGCATCGGCGGGTCGGATCTGGGTCCGGTGATGGTGTACGACGCGTTGCGCCACTACGCCGACGCAGGCATCTCGGCGCGCTTCGTCTCCAACGTCGACCCCGCCGATCTGGTGGCCACGCTTGATGGACTCGACCCCGCCACAACGCTTTTCATCGTCGCGTCGAAAACGTTCTCCACGCTGGAGACGCTGACCAACGCGACTGCGGCGCGGCGCTGGCTCACCGACGCACTCGGCGACGCCGCAGTATCACACCATTTCGTGGCGGTGTCGACGAACAAGAAGCTGGTCGATGACTTCGGCATCAACACCGACAACATGTTCGGCTTCTGGGACTGGGTCGGCGGACGCTATTCGGTGGACTCCGCGATCGGTTTGTCGGTGATGGCCGTCATCGGCCGTGAGCGGTTCGCCGACTTCCTGTCCGGGTTCCACATTGTCGACGAACACTTCCGCACCGCGCCGCTGGAGGCCAACGCGCCGGCGCTGCTGGGCCTAATTGGCTTGTGGTACAACAACTTCTTCGGCGCCCAGTCGCGCGCCGTGCTGCCGTACTCCAATGACATGTCGCGGTTCGCCGCCTATCTGCAGCAGCTGACGATGGAGTCCAACGGCAAGTCGGTGCGCGCGGACGGGACACCTGTGACCGCCAGTACCGGCGAAATCTTCTGGGGCGAGCCAGGAACCAACGGCCAGCACGCGTTCTACCAACTGCTGCACCAGGGCACGCGGCTGGTGCCTGCCGATTTCATCGGGTTCTCCCAGCCCACCGACGACCTGGCCACGGCCGACGGCACAGGCAGCATGCACGACCTGCTGATGAGCAACTTCTTCGCCCAGACGCAGGTGCTGGCGTTCGGCAAGACGGCCGAGGAGATCGCCGCCGAGGGCACGCCGCCGGAGGTGGTGCCGCACAAGGTGATGCCGGGCAACCGGCCGTCGACGTCGATTCTTGGCACCAAGCTGACCCCGTCGGTGGTTGGCCAATTGATCGCTCTCTACGAGCATCAGGTGTTCACCGAGGGCGTCATCTGGGGCATCGACTCGTTCGACCAGTGGGGCGTCGAGCTGGGCAAGACCCAGGCCAAGGCGCTGCTGCCGGTGATCACCAGCGACGCGTCACCGGCCAAGCAGTCGGACTCCTCGACCGACGCGCTGGTGCGCCGCTACCGCACCGAACGCGGCCGCTCGGCCTAACGCACCATGCGTGCTGGCGGCGTCATCATTTGATGACGGCATCCAGAGACACATACCTCCCGAAACTGTGTCAACGATGTCTCGAGACATCATCACGCATCGCGACGCACGCTCGTCGGGAATGCGCGCCGCGATCCGGTCGTGGCTAAGTCGCGACTACGGAGCCGGGATGCTGATGCAGCCCACGTTCGGGATGCATCCACTTGCACCGCCGTCGTCAGCCGCGCCACCCGGGCCCCACGGCGAGAGTTGGCCGCTGGCGCCACCCAGGTCTGCCGAGCCTCCAGGACCATAGGGAATCTCGCCAGAGGCGCCGCTGCGGTCAGCCGTGCCGGACGGGCCGTATGGGATGTTCACCTCGGCGCCACCACCGTTGATGTTGCCGATGTCGGAGCACGGCGTGCCGTCCCAGTTGACGCATGGCGGCGGAGGCGGTGGGTCGGCCATGGCCGCCGGGGCGAGTGAAATCGCAGCTGCCGCGGCACCGACGAACAGTGCGGGCGTCATCTTCGACAGTTTCACAATCATGTATTTCGGCTACCACAAACGCCGGGTCACTAAACCCGTAGAGCGGCTAACTGACGGTCTGCGAGGCCGCTGGACAACGCTGGTCGATGGCGACGACCAGCCCGTTCGGCTTGCCCGCCTCGCAGCGACAAGGGCGTTTGCCCAGGTCACGGGTCTAGCG
>JBKOYU010000841.1:0-5576 GCA_046725575.1 Actinomycetota bacterium
GGCATGGGCACCACGCTGACCGCAATCCTGTTCGCGGGCAACAGGCTTGGGCTGGTGCATATCGGCGACTCTCGCGGCTACCTGCTTCGCGACGGCGAACTCACCCAGATCACCAAGGATGACACGTTCGTCCAGACACTCGTCGACGAAGGCCGGATCACCCCCGAGGAGGCGCATAGCCATCCGCAGCGCTCGTTGATCATGCGGGCGCTGACGGGGCACGAGGTGGAGCCGACGCTGATCATGCGCGAGGCTCGTGCCGGCGATCGATACCTGCTGTGCTCCGACGGCCTGTCCGATCCGGTCAGCCAGGAGACGATCCTCGAAGCGCTGCAGATTTCCGATGTCGCCGAAAGTGCCGACAGGCTAATCGAATTGGCGCTGCGGGGCGGCGGGCCTGACAACGTCACCGTGGTGGTCGCCGACGTCATCGACTACGACTACGGCCAGACCCAGCCCATCCTCGCCGGTGCGGTGTCCGGCGACGACGATCAGGTCGCGCCGCCCAACACCGCAGCCGGTCGCGCGTCGGCGTTCAATCCACGCCGCAACGAAGCCAAACGCGTTGTGCCGCAACCGGAAGAGCCTGTGCGCAAACCACGGTCGCGACGACGGACGCTTATCGCGGCAGTCCTGCTGGTGCTGGTGGTGCTGGCCGGTCTGGCCGTCGGCCGCGAGATCGTGCGCAGCAACTACTACGTCACGGAGCACGACGGCACCGTGTCGATCATGCGCGGTGTTCAGGGCTCTTTTCTGGGGTTAGCGCTTCAAGAGCCCTACCTGTTGGGCTGTCTCAACGCGCGAAATGAGTTGTCGCTCATCGACCCCGGGCGATCCAACGACAACCTGGACTGCCGCATGCTCGGTGTCAACGACATGCGGCCGTCGGAGCGGGCGCAGGTGATTGCGGGACTGCCGTCGGGCTCGCTCGACGACGCCATCGCCCAGATCAACGAGCTCGCCCGCAGTTCGGTGTTGCCGACGTGTGCGCCGCGCACCCCAACTCCGACGACGACATCCCCGACCCCACATCTCCCGGAAACGCCTGTCAATCCGGGTATTCCCGAATCCGGCACTGGCACCCCGGCGCCCGAGACCCCCGCGCCCGAGACCCCGACCACGGTGACCGCGCCGGTGCCTGCGCCCCCGGGTGCGCCGCCGGGTCCGCCTCCGCCAGGTGCACCGCCGCCGTCGCCGTCGCCTTCCCCACAGCCCACCGTGACCGCGCTGCCTCCCCCCCCACCAGAACCGGGAACGAACTGCCGGGAAGTGTCATGACGACCCGAAGACGAGCGCGAGTGAGGATCGCAGCGAGGAACGAGCGAGGACCGGAGCGAGCGGGAGTCGAGGCATGACGACGCAGCCGCAGTCGCCCGTCACCATCACGCCGCCGCTGCCCAACCGGCGCAACGCCGAACTGTTCCTGCTCGGCTTCGCGGCGGTGATCACCACCGTGGCACTGCTGCTCGTCGAGGCCAACCAGGAACAAGGCCTGCATTGGGATCTGGCGCAGTATGCGGTGGCCTATCTCGCGCTGTTCACCGGTGCGCACCTGACCATCCGGCGGTTCGCGCCGTACGCAGACCCGCTGCTGCTGCCGGTGGTCGCGCTGTTGAACGGCCTTGGCCTGGTCATGATTCACCGCCTGGACCTGGCTGCGGGCGCGCCGTTGTCAAAAGGGTTGGGCGGCACAGCCAATCAGCAGATGCTCTGGACGCTCGTCGGGGTGATCGGGTTTTCGGTCGTCGTGATCTTCTTACGCGACCACCGCATGCTGGCCCGCTACGGCTACGTCTGCGGTCTGACCGGCTTGATCCTGCTGGTCATCCCGGCGGTGCTGCCCCGGTCGATGTCGGAGCAGAACGGCGCGAAGATCTGGATTGAGTTGCCAGGCTTCTCAATTCAGCCGGCAGAGTTCTCCAAGATCCTGCTGCTCGTTTTCTTCGCCGCGGTGTTGGTGGCCAAGCGCAGCGTGTTCACCAGTGCTGGCAAGCATTTCCTCGGAATGGATCTGCCGCGGCCCCGTGATCTGGCGCCGCTGCTGGCCGCCTGGATCGCCTCGGTCGGCGTGATGATCTTCGAGAAGGACCTCGGCACCTCGCTGCTGCTGTACGCGTCGTTCCTGGTGCTGGTCTACGTGGCCACCGACCGGTTCAGCTGGGTGGTCATCGGGCTGGCTCTGTTCGCGGCGGGAAGTGTTGCGGCGTATTACGTTTTCGACCACGTCCGCGTCCGGGTGGAAACCTGGCTCGACCCGTTCGCCGATCCCGACGGCGCCGGCTACCAGATGGTGCAGTCGTTGTTCAGCTTCGCCACGGGCGGCATCTTCGGCACCGGGCTGGGCAACGGCCAGCCCGGCACCGTGCCCGCCGCATCGACCGACTTCATCATCGCCGCGATCGGTGAAGAGCTCGGGCTGGTCGGCTTGGCCGGGGTGCTGATGCTGTACACCATCGTGATCATCCGGGGCCTGCGTACTGCGGTTGCAGTGCGGGACAGCTTCGGAAAGCTGCTGGCCGCCGGGCTGGCGTCAACGCTGGCGATCCAGCTGTTCATCGTGGTTGGCGGCGTCACCAGGCTGATCCCGCTGACCGGACTCACCACCCCGTGGATGTCGTACGGCGGTTCGTCGCTGCTGGCCAACTATGTGCTGCTGGCCATCCTGGTGTGCATCTCGCACGCCGCCCGCCGCCCGATCGTCACCCGGCCGCACACCACGCCGATCGCGGCGGCCAGCACCGAGGTGATCGAGAAAGTATGAACACCTCGCTGCGCCGCATCGCCGTGACAATCATGGCGCTGATCGTGCTGCTGTTGGCCAACGCCACACTCACACAAGTGTTTGCGGCCGACGGACTGCGCGCGGATCCGCGTAACCAGCGGGTGCTGCTCGACGAGTATTCCCGCCAGCGCGGCCAGATTTCCGCGGGTGGCCAGCTGCTCGCCTACTCGGTGTCGACCAACGGGCGGTTCCGCTTCCTTCGCGTGTACCCCAACCCGCTGGCTTACGCCCCCGTCACCGGGTTCTACTCGCTGAGCTACTCGAGCACAGGCCTGGAGCGCGCCGAGGACACCATTCTCAACGGCTCCGACCAACGGCTGTTCGGGCGGCGGCTGGCCGACTTCTTCACCGGACGCGATCCCCGCGGAGGAAATGTCGCGACCACCATCAATCCGCAGGTTCAGCAGGCGGCCTGGGATGCGATGGAGGACGGCTGCAACGGTCCATGCAAGGGCGCGGTGGTGGCGCTGGAGCCGTCGACCGGCAAGGTCCTCGCGATGGTCTCGTCGCCGTCGTACGACCCGAACCTGCTTGCCACCCATGACATTCAAGAACAGTCCACCGCATGGCAGCAGCTGCGTGACAACCCCGATTCGCCGCTGCTGAACCGCGCCATCTCGGAAACCTATCCGCCCGGGTCCACCTTCAAGGTCATCACCACGGCGGCCGCGCTGCAGTCCGGCGCCACCGAGAACACCCAGCTGACCGCTGCGCCCCGAATTGCGTTGCCGGACAGCACCGCAACGCTGGAGAACTACGGGGGTGCGTCGTGCGGCGCGGGCCCGACGGCATCCCTGCGCGACGCGTTCGCGAAATCCTGCAACACCGCCTTCGTCCAGCTGGGCATGAACACGGGCGCCGACGCACTGCGGTCGACCGCGATGGCGTTCGGGCTCGACAGCGCTCCCCCGATGATTCCGCTTCAGGTGTCCAAGTCCACCGTCGGCCCGATCACCGACGCCGCCGCCCTGGGCATGTCAAGCATCGGGCAGAAAGATGTTGCATTGACGCCGCTGCAGAACGCGATGGTCGCCGCGACCATCGCGAATAAAGGGGTGGCCATGCGGCCCTACCTTGTCGATAGTCTGAAGGGACCCGACCTCGCGAACATCAGCACGACGGCTCCGCGCGAGGAGCGCCGGGCGGTGTCCGAGCAGGTTGCGAATACACTTACGGACTTGATGGTCGCCGCCGAGCAGGTGACGCAGCAGAAGGGAGCCATCGCCGGCGTGCAGATCGCATCGAAGACCGGCACGGCGGAGCACGGTACGGATCCGCGCAATACCCCGCCGCACGCCTGGTACATCGCCTTCGCGCCAGCATCGGCACCCAAGGTTGCCGTCGCCGTCGTGGTCGAAAACGGCGGTGACCGGCTGTCTGCCACCGGTGGTGCAGTGGCAGCTCCCATCGGGCGCGCCACCATCGCGGCTGCCCTCCGGGAGGGATCATGAGCTTCCCGAAGACGAGCGCGAGTGAGGATCGCAGCGAGGAACGAGCGAGCACCGGAGCGAGTGGGAGTCGAGGCATTGATTCCCGAAGACGAGCGCGAGTGAGGATCGCAGCGAGGAACGCGCGAGGACCGGCGCGAGCGGGAGTCGGGGCATTGATTCCCGAAGGCGAGCGCGAGTGAGGATCGCAGCGAGGAACGCGCGAGGACCGGCGCGAGCGGGAGGCGAGCAATGAGCCCCCGCGTGGGAGTGACGCTGTCAGGCCGCTACCGGTTGCAGCGGCTGATCGCCACCGGCGGCATGGGTCAGGTGTGGGAGGGCATCGACTCCCGCTTGGGCCGCCGGGTGGCCATCAAGGTGCTCAAGGCCGAATACTCCACCGATCCGGAGTTCGTCGAACGGTTCCGTGCCGAGGCCCGCACCGTCGCCATGCTCAACCACCCCGGCATCGCCGGCGTGTACGACTACGGCGAGACCGAGATGGACGGTGAGGGCCGCACCGCGTATCTGGTGATGGAACTGGTCAATGGTGAGCCGCTGAACTCGGTGCTCAAGCGCACGGGTCGGCTCTCGCTGCGGCACGCCCTGGACATGCTCGAGCAGACGGGCCGCGCCCTGCAGGTCGCGCACACCGCCGGCCTGGTGCACCGCGACGTCAAGCCGGGCAACATCCTCATCACGCCGACCGGGCAGGTGAAGCTCACCGACTTCGGCATCGCCAAGGCCGTCGACGCCGCCCCGGTCACCCAGACCGGCATGGTGATGGGCACCGCTCAGTACATCGCGCCGGAGCAGGCGCTGGGCCACGACGCCACCGCGGCGAGCGACGTGTACTCGCTGGGAGTTGTTGGCTACGAATCGGTTTCGGGCAAGCGGCCGTTCACCGGCGACGGCGCGTTGACGGTCGCCATGAAGCACATCAAGGAAACGCCGCCACCGCTGCCTGCCGACCTGCCTCCCAATGTGCGCGAGCTCATCGAGATCACGCTGGTGAAGAATCCCGGCATGCGGTACCGCTCCGGCGGGCCGTTCGCCGACGCGGTGGCCGCGGTGCGGTCCGGACGTCGGCCGCCGAGACCGAATCAAGCGCCCTCGATCGGCAGGGCCGCGCCTGCGGCGGTGCCGTCGGCCGCTCAGGCCCGAGCCGCCGCGGACCTCACCGGGCGGGCACCGGCAACCGCCGCGCGGGCACGGCCTGCAACCGGCAGCCACCGCACTCCCCCGCCACGGCGCACGTTCTCGTCCGGCCAGCGGGCGCTGCTGTGGGCGGCCGGCGTGCTCGGCGCGCTGGCGATCGTCATTGCGATCTTGATCGTGCTGAATGCGCAGGACAAGAAGGACCAGGA
>JBKOYU010000970.1:0-3971 GCA_046725575.1 Actinomycetota bacterium
AGCGAGGCCTAACTCAGCGGCATTGCGGGCCAGCGCCGCCAGCCGGGCGTGCGCGTATTGCACGTAATAGACCGGGTTTTCGTTGGAGGCCGACGACCACAGCTCGAGATCGATGTCGATCGGGGTGTCGACTGAGGACCGGATCAGGGAGTACCGGGCGGCGTCGACGCCGATGGCATCGACGAGGTCGTCGAGGGTGATGACGGTGCCGGCGCGCTTGCTCATCCGGACGGGCTTGCCGTCGCGGACGAGGTTGACCATCTGCCCGATGAGCACCTCGACGGTGGCGGGATCCTCGCCGAGGGCGGCGGCGATGGCCTTGAGCCGGGCGATGTAGCCGTGATGGTCTGCGCCGAGCATGTAGATGCACAGGTCGAATCCGCGTTCGCGCTTGTCGAGGTAGTAGGCGATGTCGGCGGCGACGTAGGCTGGCTGGCCGTCACTCTTGATGACGACGCGATCCTTGTCGTCGCCAAAGTCGGTGGTGCGCAGCCAAACTGCGCCGTCCTTCTCATAGATGCTGCCGGCCTCGCGAAGCTTGGCGATGGCGTGCTCGACCCGCCCGGAGGTGTGCATCGAGTCTTCGTGGGTGTAGACGTCGAAGTCGGTGCCGAAGTCGTGCAGCGACTGCTTGATGTGGGTGAACATCAGGTCGACGCCGATGGCGCGGAAGGTCTCACGCATCTCGTCGTTGGGCAGGCCCAGCGCGTCGGGTTCCTTGGCGAGCACCTGGGCAGCGATGTCTTTGATGTAGTCGCCTGCGTAGCCGTCGTCCGGGGTGGGTTCGCCCTTGGCGGCGGCGATCAGGGATTTGGTGAACCGGTCGATCTGGGCGCCGTGGTCGTTGAAGTAGTACTCGCGCACGACGTGGGCGCCCTGGGTGGACAGCAGCCGGCCGAGGGCGTCGCCGACGGCGGCCCAGCGGGTGCCACCGATGTGGATCGGCCCGGTCGGGTTGGCCGAGACGAACTCGAGGTTGATGTTCTGGCCCTCGAGCGCGCCGGAGTCGCCGTAGTTGGGGCCTGCGGCGAGGATGTTGTTGACGATGACGCCTTGGGCGGAGGCCTCGATGCGCAGGTTGACGAAGCCGGGGCCGGCGACGTCGGCGGAGGCGATGCCGTCTTGTTCGGCCAACGCGGTCGCCAGCCAGCTGGCCAGCTCACGCGCGTTGGTACCAACCTTCTTGCCGAGCTGAAGGGCCAGGTTGGTGGCGTAATCGCCGTGCTCGGGATTGCGCGGGCGCTCGACGGTGACGGTGCCCGGCAGCGCGGACGTGTCGAGGCCATGCTCGGCCAGCACCGCGGCGGCGGTGGATTTGAGCAGCTCGGCCAGGTCGGCGGGGGTCACGAGGGTCCATCCTATGGTCTGGGGTGGTCAGCGCCCGAATCCGTTTCCACCCCCGAGATGCGTGAGGCTGTCGGAGCCCATCGGCGCAGTCTTTCTCTCGTGCGCCCCCGTAGCTCAGGGGATAGAGCGTCTGCCTCCGGAGCAGAAGGCCGCAGGTTCGAATCCTGTCGGGGGCACCATCTGACCAGCGCAGACGTCGACCCGTGCAAGATTCGTGCAATTCGGCACTCGGTGTGGCTCCGAACAGATTAGGAGCCACCAACAATGACGGCAACGCTTTCGTATTCGGCACAGCCACCAACAGCTCGGCGACGCCACCGCCGCGGGATGGACGGGCCCACGACGGTGTCGCTCGACATCGCCACTGCTGGAGTGGTGCCGCTCACGGCCGTCGTGTGCTAACTCTCGACTTGGCGCAGGAGGTTGCGCAATGTGGTGGCAAATTCTTCTGGCATGTCGAGGAACGCCCCGTGATGGCCTGGGAATGTAACCATCTCAGAATCGAGGCTCTCCGCAAGGATTTGCGCCACTTGTGCGTACCAGGCTTTTCGTTTCAAACCATATTGGCTGACGGCGATAAATGTCTTGACACTGTTGTGTTTGATCGCGTCGACGTCGGGCATGTAGTTGGTGATGGGGAGCAGCTCTAGTTTCACGAGCACGTCGTTGGCTTGCCTGTCACTGAGGTAACGCTGTGGACTTTGCTTTCGGTGTTGGTTGACGGGACGGCTCGCGTTGATCATCCGTAGTAGCGGTAGCTGAACGCCGAGCATGAAGCGCAGCAGCGCGAGCGAGCTTCCGAATCGGAATGCCGTCATGTAGACCTTTGCAAAGAAGCGCTGCCATTTCCGCGCTTCGGGATGAAGCCGCGCAAGGGGCGCTTCATGGGCTAGCATCGCGCGCACCGCCTGAGACTGGGTCTTCGCCATGTCGAGTGCGATGACGGCGCCGCTGCTGTTGCCGAAAACGATGGCGGACTGCTCGCCGGCTGCGCGCAGCACCGCGACCGCGTCGCGGCTTTGTTGGCTGATCTCGAAGTTCTGTGGCTGATTCATCGTGCTGCGCGCATTGGCGCGGCGGTCGTAGACGATGACCCGATATTCGTCGGCGAGGATGTCGGCCACATAGGAATACATCCATCCATCTCCGCCGGCCGGCGGAATCATCAACAGCGGTCGGCCCTCACCGCGCACTTCGTAATACAGGTCGTCACCTTCGGTCGTGACACGACCCGATTGGATTCCTGCCGAAGCGGTCATGGCCAGCCGTTCCCTCCGTTGTGGGGTCCCTATACGTAGTAGTTGTCGTGTCGAATAACGAACTCGCGGCGCTCCTCGTCGGTCTTGTCGGCCAGGCCGGCGAGGCCCTCGAAGTACGCTTCGCGGGGCGCTCCCGGGGCGAACACCATGAGCATGGAGGCGGGCTGGTCGGCCTCGTTGCGGAAGCCGTGGATCCCGCCCGCCGGCACGTGCAGAAAGTCACCGGCGGTGCTGTCGACCCAATTGCGGCCGTCGAACAGCGACATCGTCCCTGACAGCACGAAGAATGATTCGGACATCGTTTTGTGGAAGTGCGGACCTGGCCCGCCGGCCGCTGGGGCGAGGTCGAGGCGGTACAGGCCGAAGTCCCTCTCGGTCGAGGCCTTGGTGGCCAGGTAGTGAAACGAGAGACCGAACGACTCGCAGTCGGCTGGGGAGTCGGATTTGCGCATGGTGGCGCTGAGTTCCCCGCTGTCGCCGGTGTAGCGAGGCTCGGGATACTCGGGGACGAGAAGTGACATTTCAACTCCAATCTGTCGGTCACGTCCGGGCCATGGTGAATGGCTGACGAGGGTGAGGGCTATCGATTTCGGGGGCCGTTTTAGTTGGTGGCCAGCTGTTGGGCCGCCGCGGCGAGCACTTCGAGATCCCGGTCGCTCCACGGTCTACCCCGGGCGATCACGCCGACATGCTGGATGCCCAGATCTTCCAGTGCGCGACAACGGTCGACGAATTGGTCGACCGACTCGTCAGGCTCCAGCGCCGTGCCGATGGTGCGCTCCACGTCCTCATAGGGCCGGCCGACGTCGGCGCAGTGCCGTTGCAGCACCTCGAGCTTGTGGCGGACGGTCTTTCCGCCATCGGGGACGTCGAAAAGGCTGCAGGCATCGCCGTATTCGGCCACCAGCCGCAATGTGCGGCGCTCGCCGGCACCGCCGATCAGCACCGGCGGTCGCACCAGAGGGCGCGGTCTGGCGATGGGGTGTTCCAGCCGGTAGTAGCGACCCTGGAATGGGGACGCATCGCCGTCCCACATCCGGCGGGCGATCTGCAGCAGTTCGGTGAGCCGATCGAACCGCTCGCCGGTCGCAGGCATGAACAGCCCGAGCGCGGTGGCTTCCTCGGAGTTGTAGCCGGCACCGATACCCAGCCATGCCCGGCCGCCAGAAAGCACGTCCAGCGTCGCGACGGCCTTGATCAGCACCGCCGGTGCGCGAAAGGTCGCGGCGCTGACCATGGTGCCCAGCCGCAGCCGCGACGTGCGGGCGGCCAGAAACCCCAGGCTGGTGTAGGCCTCCAGCATCGGCTCGTCCGGTGAGCTGGACGGATCGGCCTGCAGCAGGTGGTCGGGCACCCACAGGGTGT
>JBKOYU010000665.1:0-3291 GCA_046725575.1 Actinomycetota bacterium
CACATCCCCGAACAGGGTGAGTCCGTCGAGCTGAGGGCTTTCGATCCCGACGCGCCGCTCGAGGATCCGGTGCGCTGGCTGGCCACGGTGGTGCAGATGGACGGGCGGCGAATCGATCAGCTGGAGCTGACCAAGCTGGGCAGGCACGACGACGAGCAGGACGATGCTGATGGGTGACTTCCTCGGCGTGGTCCTGACCGTGCTTCTCCTGGCAGCCAACGCGTTTTTCGTCGGCGCGGAATTCGCATTGATCTCTGCGCGCCGCGACCGGCTCGAGGCCCTTGCCGAGCAAGGCAAGCACAGCGCGGTCACGGTCATCCGGGCGGGAGAGAATCTGCCGCTGATGCTGGCGGGCGCGCAGCTCGGCATCACGATCTGTTCGATCCTGTTGGGCCGGGTGGGCGAACCGGCGGTGGCCCACCTGCTTGAGAAACCGTTCCACTTGCTCGGCATCCCCGACACCGTGCTGCACACGGTGTCGTTCGTCATCGCGATCACGATCGTCGTTGTGCTGCACGTTCTGCTCGGCGAGATGGTGCCGAAGAACATTGCGATCGCCGGCCCCGAATCGGCGGCCATGCTGCTGGTGCCGCCGTACCTGCTGTGGGTGCGCGCCGCCCGGCCCGTCATCGCGGTCTACGACTGGTGTGCGCACGTGATCCTGCGTGCGGTCGGGGTCGAGGCCAGGACCGAACTGGAGAACACGGTCTCGACCGTCGAGTTATCGGAGATGATCGCCGAGTCGCTCTCGGAAGGCCTGCTCGATCCCGAGGAGCACAACCGCCTGTCGCGGGCCCTACGGATCCGCAACCGAGTGGTCGCCGATGTTGCGGTGCCGCTCGGTGGGGTGCATGCGGTGCCGTCGGCCACCGATGAGTCCGGCCCGGCGGTGGCGGCGATCCAGAGCGCGCTGGCGGAGACCGGCTACTCCCGCTTCCCGGTGGCCGACTCCGCAGGCAGGTTCATCGGGTACGTCCACATCAAGGATGTGCTGCCCCTCGTCGACGACCCGGATGCGGTGGTCGACCTGACGATGGTGCGGCCCCTGCCGCAGGTGCCAGAGGCGACCCCGCTTCCCGACGCGTTGTCGCTGCTGCGGCGCAACAACAGCCACCTGGCGGTCGTTACCGCCGCCGACGGCGCTGTGTCGGCGATGGTCACGCTGGAAGACCTGGTGGAAGACGTTGTCGGCGCCGTCCGCGACAGGACGCACCGTGTCTGACCTGCTGCTCGACGAGGCCGACTGGACCACCCGGGAGCGGATGCACCACAAGCGGGTCGACGACTTCCTTGAGCCTCATCGCAGACGCGCGCGGGCCGGTGCGGCCCATCCGGTCTGGGACTTCCTGTTCACCTACTACAGCCTGCGGCCGCGGCAGCTGCGGATCTGGCACCCCGGCTTCGGCGTCGCGCTCGGCGGCAAGGCCGCGGAACGCTATCTTGACCGCAGCGGGTACGGGCGCGGGCGCCGCGGTATGACGGTCACCCGGGAGCACCTGCTGGCGCGAGTCGACACGGTGCGGTTCATCGCCCGCCTGTTGCGCGCGACGGCGTCGCGACCGGCGCGGCTGAACTGCTTCGGACTGCACGAGTGGGCGATGGTGTACCGGGCGTCGACGGTGCGCCACAGCCAGGTGCCGCTGCGGCTGGGCGCGGCTGGCACAGACGCCGTCGTCGAGTCGATGCCGTTGCGCTGCAGCCACTTTGACGCGTACCGCTTCTTCACCGAGCCCGCCACGCGCCGAAACGCCGAGCAACTCACCCGGGAGACGCAGGTCGCCGCGGAGCAGCCGGCGTGCATCCACGCAAACATGGATCTGTACAAGTGGGCCTTCAAGCTCGGTCCCCTGGTGGAGTCTGAGCTGGTGATGGATTGCCTGGAACTCGCCGCCGATGCCCGTGCACTGGACATGCGGGCCAGCCCATATGATCTCCGCGACTACGGATTCGAGCCGATCGCCGTCGAGACGCCGGCGGGTCGCGCCGAATACGTGCGGGCCCAGCAGAGCGTTGCTGAGCGGGCCGCACCATTGCGGGCCATCCTGGCCGACCGGTGTGAGCTGCTGCTCACGACGGCTACTGGCGGATAACCCCAGTTACGGCTGGGTAAGCTGGATCGACGGCTTTAGGGAGGAAATATGACCGACCGCGTGACGGTGGGGAACCTGCGCGTCGCCCAGGTGTTGTACGACTTCATCAACAACGAGGCGCTTCCGGGCACCGGTCTCGACCCCGACAGCTTCTGGGCGGGCGTCGACAAGGTCGTCACCGATCTCAGCCCCCAGAACCAGGACCTGCTCGTCCGCCGGGATGAGCTACAGGCGCAGATCGACAAGTACCACCGCCAGCACGTCATCGAGCCGATCGATCCCGACGGCTACAAGCAGTTCCTCACCGACATCGGCTATCTGCAGCCCGAGCCGGACGACTTCACCATCACGACTGCCGGCGTCGACGACGAGATCACGACGACCGCGGGTCCGCAGCTGGTGGTGCCGATCCTCAACGCGCGGTTTGCGCTCAACGCCGCCAACGCCCGCTGGGGGTCGCTGTACGACGCGCTGTACGGCACCGACGTGATCCCGGAGGACGACGGCGCCGAGAAGGCGCAAGCCGGCTCCAACGCCGGCTATAACCCAGTGCGCGGCGACAAGGTCATCGCCTACGCACGGCGGTTCCTCGACGGCGCGGTGACGCTGGCATCGGGTTCGTGGAGCGAGGCCACAGGGATCAAGATCGACGACGGTCAGCTGCTGATCACACTCGGTGACGGCCTGTCCACCGGGCTGGCGATGCCCGAGCAGTTCGTCGGCTACACCGGCGAGCTCGGCTCGCCGCAGTGGTCCGTGCTGCTGCGCAACCACGGCCTGCACGTCGAGATCCTCGTCGACCCCGATTCCCCGGTCGGTTCGACCGACAAGGCCGGTATCAAGGACCTGGTGTTGGAGTCGGCGGTCACCACGATCCAGGACTTCGAGGACTCGGTGGCCGCCGTCGACGCCGACGACAAGGTGCTCGGCTACCGCAACTGGCTGGGCCTGAACAAGGGCGACCTCGCCGAAGAGGTCACCAAGGACGGCAACACCTTCACCCGCGTCCTCAACCAGGACCGCACCTACACGACACCGGACGGCGGCGAGCTGACGCTACCCGGACGCAGCCTGCTGTTCGTCCGCAATGTCGGCCATCTGATGACCAACGACGCGATCGTCGACGCCGACGGTAAAGAGGTGTTCGAAGGCATCCAGGACGCCTTGTTCACCAGCCTGATCGCCGTGCACGGGCTGAAGC
>JBKOYU010000903.1:0-3006 GCA_046725575.1 Actinomycetota bacterium
GTGTGAGGTAGCGGTACTGGATGAACGGCACCACCAGACCCGGGGCCGCTGCCGCCATCGCGACGGCCTGCCGTATCTGGCTGTAGGGCACCAGCATGTCGGCCTCTGCGAACACGACCACATCCGCATCTACGAACCAGGCGCCGCGGTTGTAGGCCTGCGACCTGTTGAACTGTGCGTCTCCCACCCGCCCGTCGTCGCTGAGCCAGACAGGCACATCGCAGCCGTCCCAATGCTCGATGACGCACCTCAGATTGGCCGGGCGCAGTGGGTCATTACCGCGGTCTCTGAAAGGGATGACGATGGCGACTTTCATGCGTCGAGATACTGCTGTCCGATTGCGGCGTAACGCTTCCGCCACAGTGACAACTGGGCATCGGTCAGATAGGCGTGCTGTGGGCCAAATGAAAGATGAGCGGTCAGAAACCCTTGAAAAATCAAGCGCGGCAGCATATTCACCATGCCCTCATCGCCGATCTTGCTTCTGGGGGTGAAGCTGCGGCCCGCGATATCCCCCGGCGATGGTGTCCCGATGCGGCGTGCTATTTTGCGGACCATATGCCAGTCATAGCCAATCGTGTTGATTGACAACCAGTCGCGGGTCTTGATGAGTTTAACTGGTTGGCCGACCATTTCGCGCCAGTGCTTGAACATGTAGGTGTGGCTCATCACGGCGTACTCACCGCTAAGGTGAACATCCAACAACGGCAAGGAAAGGGCTTCGAAGCCGCTCCACAACCCCGGCTCCGTGGGCGTGCATGCCCCGTTGTTTACGACTTTCGCGGTCACCACTGACGCGCGATTGCCGTTCACGGCCTCAACGAACTCCCCGAACCGGCCCGTTTCAATGAATACGACATCATCATCCACCTTCACGAATAGGTGATCCCGGTACTTGGGGTTGTGAGCGTAGTGACGATATACGGCATTGAACCCCAACCACGGGGCGATGCCAAAATAATCATTCAAGACGGTGATGCGTTCACCCTCGATGGCTCGGAGGTAATGATTGTCGTCGTCATTACGCGACAGATTCCACACGTGATATTGGACATTGGGATGCTCAGTAATGATGCGCCTGACTAGCGGGAGCTGGAGTTCCATGTTCTGCTTGCGGCCGGCGAACACGAACAGAATGACGTTCATCTACGTAATCCGAACTGCCCATTGCTGGAAACCGTGACCGGTGACAGTCCAGCCGATACCGGTGCGGTCAGCGAACACACGCCAGGCGCGCTGCTCATGCACATCGGGCCCGGCGCCGTGGAATCCGTGCCACCATCTCGGCGATATCGATGCTGTAGTCCCTGGACCCGATCACGGCCTGGAGCCGACTCGCCGCGACGATGCCGGTGTTCACATCGACCCTGGTGTCCGAGTCGACAAGGGTCTCATAACTTTTCACCATGAACGTCTCGAAGAACGCAATGGGCGTGAGCGCGGTGGCCACACCCTCGACGAAGTCGACGGCGTTCTCCCGAGCCCGCCGTTCCAGGATGTCGCGGTAGGTGGCCTTGGCGACCTGGCATCGGCCTCCCACCGACGGGTCGAACCCTTAATGTCGGTGAACAAAAACGTCACCACCCGCGAAGGAGCAGCCGCCCGGTCAGCGGACACCCCCGCAGAATCTCACAACAGACATGCTCCTACCTGGCACTTCGCCGGAATCCGACCCAGGCGTGTCACCAAAACACACTCAACGGCAACGCGCAACGTCCCACGCCAGCAGCATGTCGTCGTCGAGCACGTATACCGACCGGTCGACGAGCCGGATCCCGTCGGCCACGGTGGTGATCCCGAGTGTGCCCACTGCCTCGGTGCCGGCTCCGATTATCGTCGGTGCGATCCCGACCACCAGGCGATCGACGAGGCCCGCACCGAGCATCGACGTGATCACCCGGGCGCCGCCCTCGACGAGGAGCGTCAGCGTGCCAGCCGCCCGCAGTCGGGCCAGGGCGGCAGGAAGGTCGACGCCGCGGGGGCTGGACGGGACGACGTGGACGCGCACCCCGCGCTCGCGCAGGGCGGTCCTGCGGCCGGCCGGCGCGCGCCGCGTGGTGATCACTGTGGTGGCCGCGTCCGGGCCGAGGATCTGCGCCGTGGGCGGCAGCCGAAGCGTCGAGTCGAGCACGACCCGCTGGGGCGACGCTCCAGCGACGAGGCGGACGGTCAGGAGTGGGTCGTCCGTCATCACGGTGCCCACGCCGACGAGTACGGCATCGCACGCGGCCCGCAGCGCGTGCGAGATGCGGCGCTCGGCCTCGCCGCTGATCCATTTGGCATCGCCCGTGGACGTGGCGATGCGTCCGTCGAGCGTTTGAGCGAACTTGAGCACGACGTAGGGCCGGTCCTCAGCGGCCCGTACCTCACCGAGCAGAGCGCTCGTGTCGACGGCCGGCAGGGGACCGGATTCCCAGGGCGTCACCGCCAACCCGGTCGGCCCCACATGGTCCATCCTGCGCTCTTTGGTGCGGAGGTAGCCGAGGTTGCGGGCGTGCGGCGCGGTCGGCAGCGGCTCAACCGCCACCACGTCGATTCCCGCCCGCCGCATGCCATCGACCTTCCTCGGGTTGTTCGTCAGCAGCCGCACGGACCGCAGGTCGAGCGCCGACAACACGGCGGCCGCGTTGTCGTAGGTGCGCCCGTCGACCGGCAGGCCGAGGCGGAGGTTCGCGTCGAGCGTGTCATGGCCCTTGTCCTGCTCGACGTACGTCCGCAGCTTGTTGATCAAGCCGACGCCCCGGCCCTCGTGGCCGGTGGCGTACACGAGCACGCCGCAGTCCTCGGCCGCGATCCGGCGCATGGCCAGCCGCAGCTGCACGCCGCAGTCGCACCGCAGCGAGCCGAGCGCGTCACCGGTGAGGCACTCGGAGTGGAGGCGGACGAGGACACCGTCCTTGTGCTCCACGTTGCCGCGCACCATGGCCAGGTAGACGTGGTCGGTCGGGCTCTCGAAGGCCCGCACGTCGAATACACCCCACGGCGTGGGCATGGGGACACGCGCCA
>JBKOYU010001109.1:0-2488 GCA_046725575.1 Actinomycetota bacterium
GTGTTCTTCATGGACAACTTCCTATCGATGGCTCCCACGGTCGAAGGCAACGAACTGGTCCTACGGCTCCCTATTCCGGACGGCATCAAATTGCAGACGGTGGCTGTCCGTGACATCGGTCTCGTTGCGGCTGCGGCGCTACTCGACCGTGCGGCGGTCCCGGCGGCGATCGAGATCGCCGGCGATGAGCTGACAGGCAGTGAGATCGCAGCCACCTTCGGCGCGCACGTCGGTTTGTCCGTGCGGTATGAGGCTTTGCCGGTCGAAGTCCTGGACGGTCAGGATGACCTCCAGAAAATGTTTCGCTGGTTCGCGGAAACGCCCGCATACCAAGCCGACATCGCGGCCGTTCGCCGGATCGACCCCGATCTGTGGAACCTGCAAGCTTGGCTGCAAGCCACGAATTACAGCCTGGCATCCAGCTAGAGCAATGCCGCGGCCTGCTGCTGCTGCAGCAGCTGCAGTCGCCGGGCGTCCACTCGAGCGATTGTTCATGATTCATGAACGGTATGTCCAGGTAAATCACGTGGACGCGAACGGTTGCTGTGCCGTTCAATGCAGAGGTGAGCACGAACCAAGCCCGCACCGGCGCCTTGATGGCGATGGGCTCGATGCTGTGTGTCCAGGTCGGCCTCGCGATCGCCGTGTCGCTGATCGACCGCATCGGCGTCGAGGGTGCGGCCTGGATTCGCCTCGCATGGGCCGGCGTGCTGATGCTTGTGATCGTCCGGCCTCGCGTCGCCGCGTTTACCTGGGCAACCTTTCGCGTCTGTGTGGTGCTCGGTGTGGTCACGGCGCTCATCACTCTGATGTTCATGGCCGCGGTCGACCGGA
This sequence comes from Actinomycetota bacterium, assembly GCA_046725575.1. Lineage (GTDB taxonomy): Bacteria > Actinomycetota > Actinomycetes > Mycobacteriales > Mycobacteriaceae > Mycobacterium. The sequence goes on from JBKOYU010001109.1 coordinate 835, forward strand.
TCCCGCTTGGCACGGCCAGCGCGCTGGAGTTCCTCGGCCCACTCGGCGTCGCAGTCGCGCACGGCAAGGGCGGACACCGTGTGGCGTGGCCCGGGCTGGCGGCAGTCGGTGTCGTTCTCTTGACGCAGCCGTGGGCCGGCGCAGTCGACCCCATCGGCGTGATGTATGCGCTGGGCTCGGCCGTCTGCTGGGCCGGCTACATTCTCCTCACCCAACGGGCCGGAGACGAGGTTACCGGAATCAACGCGCTCGCGGTGTCGATGCCCGTCGCCGGTCTCGTTGCCACCATCGTGGTCGGGCCGTGGGTGTTGCCGCGGATCACACCGGACATCCTGCTGATCGGCGTCGGCCTAGCCATCCTGCTTCCGGTGGTGCCGTTCGCGCTCGAACTGCTCGCGCTGCGGCGACTGACCACCGCCGCGTTCGGCACCCTCATGGCTCTCGAGCCGGCGTTCGCGATGATCGTCGGCTTGGTGATGCTGCACCAGGTCCCCGGCCCGGCGGGCGTCGTCGGCATCTGCATCGTGGTAGCCGCAGGTATCGGTGCCGCCCGCACCGGTGCCCGCCCGTCGCCGGTACCCGCCGAAGTCTGTTCATAACAAGGAGATCCATGGGACGCGCGATATTCACGTCATCGGTTGTGCCGATGGTCAACAGGTTGGCCGTCGCTCTGCTCGACGCGCCGGTGCTGGGCCGGATTGTCGGCCGCGGCCTGGTGAAGATCCGCTACGTCGGTCGGCGGTCGGGCAAGAAGGTCGAATTGCCGGTCGGCTACTGGCGATCCGGAAACGACATCGTCATCGGCGTTGCCGCGCCCGACGCCAAGACGTGGTGGCGCAACTTCCTCGGCGACGGCGGCCCCATCGAGGTGCTCGGACTCGATGGGCGAGATCGCATTGCGCACGCCGTCGCCAGCCGCGACGGGCAGGGGCGCGTCACGGTCACCGTGCGCTTCTACACGTAGCTGCTGGTCGGCGGCCGATACGCCGCATACCGTGGGGTGCCATGACGGGCGCAACCGACTCGCAACCCACCGGGTCCTGGTGATCGAGGACGCGGAAGCGATCAGGATCGCCGTGGAGTCTGGTGTGGCCGCAGCCGGTCACCAGGTCCTCGTGCGTACCGACGGTGGAAACCTCGAACGGGATCTGGCCGAATTTCGGCCCGATGTCGTGATTCTGGACGTCATGCTGCCGGGCCGTGACGGCTTCGCCCTGCTCGAAACGGTTCGGTCGCGATCAAGGGCCGGTGTCGTCATGCTCACCGCGCGCGACGGTATTGACGACCGGTTGAGGGGCCTGACGACCGGCGCCGACGACTATGTCGTCAAGCCCTTCGTACTAGCCGAGCTCGTTGCGCGAGTAAACGCGTTGCTGCGGCGGATGGGCCGAATTCCCAGCGTGATGACCATCGGCGACCTCGTGGTGGACCCGGATGCGGCCACAGTGCGGCGTGGCCAGTCGCTCATCACCTTGACGGCAACCGAGTTCAAGCTGCTGTGCTACTTCGCCGAGCACCGCGGATCGGTACTGAACAAGTCGCAGATCCTTTCGGCGGTATGGGGTTTCGACGCGTACGACCCCAATCTGGTCGAGGTATTCATCAGCGCGCTGCGGCGAAAACTCGAGGAGCATGGACCGCGGCTTCTGCACAC
>JBKOYU010000843.1:0-3433 GCA_046725575.1 Actinomycetota bacterium
GGTTTCGGTCATGGTGCTGCCTTCAGTCACGCCACACTCCGTTCTTCATCAGATCGCTCGCTGGACATCTCCCCAGCGAGGCCCTAGCATACGCAATATCGAATACTGAATACAATCGCCCCGACGAGGAGGGAATCTGTGCTGCTTCGCCAGTTGGAGTACTTCGTGGCGGTGGCCAGGGAACGACACTTCGCGCGTGCGGCGGAGAGCTGTTACGTGTCGCAGCCCGCCCTGTCGACGTCGATCGCCAAGCTGGAACGCGAGCTGAGCGTCACCCTCATCAATCGAGGGCAGAACTTCGAGGGTTTGACGCCCGAGGGTGAACGGCTCGTCGTCTGGGCCAAGCGCGTGCTCGCCGAGCATGACGCGCTCAAGGCCGAGGCGGCCGCAATGCGGTCCGGCATCGCCGCGACACTGAGGCTCGGAACGGGGCCCACCGTATCGACGACGGCGGCACTTCCCGTAGCGGCCTTCTGTGCGCTGCACCCGCTGGCCCGGGTCAAGGTCTGCTCTCGGCTGTCGTCGACGGAGCTGCTGCGCCAACTGCGCGACTTCGAATTAGACGCCGCCATTGCGCATTTCGGCCCGGACGACCAGTCGGGCCTCGAAGTGGTGCCGCTGTACGAAGAACAGTATGTGCTGCTGGTGTCGGGCGAGCAGCTCGTGCCCGCCGTGCGGACCATCACATGGGCCGAGGCGGCACAGCTGCCGCTGGCTCTGCTGACCCCGGATATGCGGTTCCGCCAGTTCATCGACAAGGCGTTCGCCAGCAGTGGCGCGGTCGCGGCGCCACAGGTGGAAACCGATTCCGTCGCATCGCTTTACGCGCACGTGGCAACGGGCGCATGGGCGAGCGTCGTGCCACATACGTGGCTGCGCGCGATGCCGGTGACGGGCGCGGCGCGAGCCATTCGCCTCGTCGAGCCGGACACCACGGCGCAGATCTCGATGGCGATCCACGCGGCAACGCCCGGTTCGGTCGCGGCCCGGGCGTTTCTGAATGTGGCCGTGGGAACGCCGCTGAACGACATCTTCGAACTACACGGAAAGGACCTCGTCCACGTCGCGTAATGCGGCCAGCTCATTCGTGAGGTCGCGGACGCCAGTTCGCTTGGCACGCAGTGATAACCGCCGTCTATCGGGTGATTGGAGACAAGTCTTGGACGCACGCAGTCACGACGCGGAAAGTTAACTCCAACAAGGGAATAAGCGCGAACAGCCAGGAAGGGCCCGAATCATGACCATTGCTTCCCTGCCGGATACGGAGGTAGAGCACACCGACGAGCCGGGTGCTCTCACCGATGGGATCCATCTGGTTGTCGACGCGCTCAAGCTCAACGACGTGCACACCATCTACGGGGTCGTCGGAATCCCGATCACCGATCTGGCCCGCCTCGCACAGGCGTCTGGCATCCGCTACATCGGCTTCCGCCATGAAAGCGACGCCGGCCACGCGGCGGCCGCGGCCGGCTTCCTCACCAAGAAGCCCGGCATCTGCCTGACCGTGTCGGCTCCGGGCTTCCTCAACGGGCTTGTGGCGCTTGCCAATGCCACCACGAACTGCTTCCCGATGGTTCAGATCTCCGGCTCCAGCGAGCGGCACCTGGTCGACCTTCAACGCGGTGACTACGAAGAAATGGACCAGCTGGCGGCCGCCAAGATGTTCGCCAAAGCGGCATACCGGGTATCTCGGGCCGAGGACATCGGCCGCGGAATTGCCCGTGCGATCCGCACCGCCGTTTCCGGCCGGCCCGGCGGGGTCTACCTCGACATCCCGGCCGCGGTGCTCGGCGAGGTGATCGACGCCGAGCAGGCGGCGGCCACCCTGTGGCGGGTCGTCAACCCGGCGCCTCGTCAGCTTCCCGAAACGGAGTCCGTCGACTCCGCGATCGACTTGCTGGCCAACGCGAAACGGCCACTGATCGTGCTCGGTAAGGGCGCCGCCTACGCTCAGGCCGACGAGCAGATCCGCGAGTTCGTCGAGACGACCGGCATTCCGTACCTGCCGATGTCGATGGCCAAGGGCCTGCTGCCCGACGACCACCCGCAGTCGGCAGCCACCGCCCGCTCGCTGGCACTGAAGCGGGCCGACGTCGTGATGCTCGTCGGTGCACGCCTGAACTGGCTGCTCGGGCATGGCGATGCGCCGCAATGGAATCCGGACGCCAAGTTCATTCAGGTCGACATCGCCGCCGCCGAGATGGACAGCAACCAGCCCATCGCCGCTCCGCTCGTCGGTGACATCGGTTCGGTGATGGAGGCCCTCCTCGAACGGGCGAAGCCCGGCCAGATCACCGTGCAGAACGAGTGGCGCGAAGAGCTCTCGGCCAAGTCGGCGTCGAACGTCGCCAAGATGGCGGGTCGCCTGGAGGCCGCCCTGACCGCGCATCCGATGAAGTTCCTCGGCGCCTTGCAGGCCATCCGCGATGTCCTGCACGACAATCCGCAGGCATATGTCGTCAACGAGGGTGCCAACGCACTCGACCTGGCCCGCAACACGATTGGCATGCAGGTCCCCCGGCACCGGTTGGACAGTGGGACGTGGGGCGTGATGGGCATCGGCATGGGCTACGCGATCGCCACCGCCGTCGAGACCGGCGACCCGGTCGTCGCGATCGAGGGCGACAGCGCGTTCGGGTTCAGCGGAATGGAGCTGGAAGCAGTCTGCCGCTACAACCTGCCGATCGTCACCGTCATCCTCAACAACAGCGGTGTCTACCGCGGCGATGACGTCTCCGGCTCCGACGACCCGGCGCCCACCGCGCTGCAGGCTCGGCACGAGTACATGATCAAGGCCTTCGGCGGCAAGGGTTATCAGGCAACGACGCCCGCGGAGGTCGGCGCGGCGCTGCGGGAGGCCCTGGCGTCCGGCAGGCCTGCGCTCATCGACTGCGTCATCGATCCCTCGGACGGCACGGAAAGCGGCAACATCGCGCATCTGAACCCCAAGGGCATCACCGCCAAGCACTGAGCTCGCCCGCACCGACACGATCAACAAACTACGAAAGGAAACGTGTCATGACCGATCTGCCGCTCTCCGGGATTAAGGTGATCGACTTCACCGGCGTCCAGGCGGGCCCGGCGTGCACCCAGATGCTCGCCTGGTTCGGAGCCGATGTCCTCAAGGTCGAGCGCACGAGCGGGGGTGACGTGACGCGTAATCAGTTGCGCGACATCCCCGATCAGGACGCGCTGTACTTCACCATGCTCAACAGCAACAAGCGCTCGCTGGCAATCGACACGAAGTCGCCCGAGGGACTCGAGGTGATGGAGAAGTTGGTCCGCGGCGCGGACGTGCTCGTCGAGAACTTCGCACCCGGCGCCATGGACCGAATGGGGCTGTCGTGGGACAAGCTGCAGCAGTGGAACCCGCGGCTGATCTTTGGCTCTGTCAAGGGATTCAACGACGACTCGTCGTGGAACGACCTCAAGG
>JBKOYU010000576.1:0-2537 GCA_046725575.1 Actinomycetota bacterium
CCGGCGGCCCGGACGCCGTCGTGCTCCGTGAAGCGGCACGGATGGTGGGCGTGGTGCCCAACGCCGCCTACCGGCACTTCGCCGACCGGGACGAGCTCCTCGCCGCGGTGTGCGCGCAGGCGATGGGTGAGCTCGCCGCCCGCATGGCCGCTGACGTAGCCCGCGTGCGCGGCGCACACGGCGATCCTGCCGCCGCCCGCCGTCGGCTACGCGCGATCTTCGGGGCGTACCTGGAGTTCGCCCGCTCCGAGCCCGGGCTGTTCGTGACCGCATTCTCGCTGCCCCACCAACACGCCTACGGCGCTCCGGACGGCCGGACAGGGCCAGACGCGAATCCTTTGGATCAGCTCCGCGCGGTACTCGACGAACTGGTCGACGCCGGCGTACTCGACCCGGCACGCCGCGCCGGCATCGAGTACCCCGTCTGGTCCACGGTGCACGGGTTGGCAGTGCTCACCGGGCAAGGGCCCCTGCGTGACGTCCCCGCCGCCACCCGCCGCGGGCTCGAGCAATCCACCCGTGCATTCATCGAATCGGGCCTGGCATGAGCCAACCCGCTACCGTGTCCGGTCCGGTCAGGTCGAGGATTTCGACACGTTAATGACAATCGGCGACCGACACGCTATTGAGAAACCCCAGGACGGAGCCGCCGTGCCCCGACAAGATCGGCGAATTCCTACAGTTTCTCCAATTAGCGCACCCAGCTACCGCGCGGGCGCTGATGGGCAGACAGCGTGCGTGCCGTCCCCACGTCGTACCTTCTCTGGACTCGTCACAGGATGCGGTAGCCGATCTCGGCGGCCGCGGCTTGGGCGATGGACCACACGAGTGGGTGAGTGAGGGGGCGGGAGAACGACGGCATCGTGGGTATCGAGTCCGCGGCGGCAGTCCACAGCACAATGTTGGGGCGCCCGGTCATAGTCGATGGGACGTAGATCCCGTCGAGTTCAGGCCAGGTCGTGTAGATCGCGCGGGCCCACCGTCGGCAGGTGGCTCGCGGTGCAGAGAGCAATGCAGCTGAAGCGGTGTTGCGCAGCAGCCACGTTCCCGACAAGTCGAGCAGCTGCAGGCTGCGTTGGGGCCGCCAGGCGGTGAGAGTCGCAGCGCCGGCGCGGGTGTCGATGACGCGCGTTGTCTGGTAGACCTCGGCGAGGCTGGTGGCGACATTGGCGGCGGCGTACAGGACGCCCTCAACCGCCGAGATGGGCTGAGAACCCGGGTGGGGGTCCCAGCGCATCGACGGCAGCGGCCCATAGGTGCGCAGCCGGTTCCAGGGCAACACATGCTCACCTTCGGTGCGGTGGACCCGCCATAGCGTGCCGGTGTAGTCGGCGATGTCGTGAGGTTCCCTGATGAGCTGGTCGGGGGGCGTTCGTGGCGCCTTCGGTTTGGGCCGTGGGCTCACCAGCGTCCGAGATCCGCGATGAATCCGGCCACCAACGTGGGGTCGCCGCCGGCGGCCAGATGCTCGATCGGCGTGCGGTCGTCGAAGTCGGGCTGCGGGGTGTGCATGAACACCTCCAGCACCGCGGGGGTGGTGCCACGTGGTATCGCGGGGACGATCACGTCCAAGCCGGGAAGCAGTTCATCAGCCAGGAACTGCCACCTCGGGATGCGTCGGCTTCCTTGGAGCCGCCAGCTCGCCGAGGAATGGACCGACCGATTCATCGCCGCCGCCCACGCCTGGGCGATCACCGAACACGCTGCGCTGCAACGCATCTCACCAACCAAGATCAACATCACCGAACCCGATCAGGCAGCCGCAGCGCCGCAACCGAGCACCGCCGAGGTCCGCGCCTGGGCCCGCACCGTCGGCCTGCCGGTACCCGACCGCGGCCGACTCCACCCCGACATCTGGCAGGCATGGCACGACGCCAACGACCCGAGCTGACCGCACAGCTGCATCCGGGTACCCCTCTCCTCATCGGATCGGAGAACAAACCCGGTCACACAAAACGAGGGGTGCATCAAACCCGGGATACTTCAGCACCTCCGGTGGCGCACGCTGTGGATGAGGTGACCAGCCAAGTCTCAAGGACGAGCCAGCTGAGGATGAGCGAATATCCGTCCCAGAACACGAGCGTGGCCGACGTGATCTGCGGGATGTCAGTCTCGGAGACCGTGACGGTGTCGACCGTTCCCGACACGGTAATCGTTTCTCTTGGCACCGTGACTGTCCCTCCCGGCACAGTAGCCGGCACGAGAGCTCGTGGGCACACAGTAACCTCAAGTCTTCTGCCAGACACGGATGGTCGTGGTGTGACGCGAGGAGTTGGCGGCCATGCCGCCGCCAGCCCGTGTCCGGGCCGGCGTCGTCGCATATGCGGCCGGGGACGCGTTGGGAGTGCCGTGGGAAGGACGGCCGGCTTCTGCGATCCGCTGGGAGGCGATCGACCAGATCCCGACACGCGGCGAGTGGCCGGCGGGCGCCACCTCGGATGACACCGCGCAGCTGCTGCTGGTGGCCGGGTATCTGTGCGAGCTTGGCGCGGTGGCAGACGAGCGCGAGTTCCTTACCCGGCTGGCCGCGGCGCTTC
>JBKOYU010000284.1:0-2661 GCA_046725575.1 Actinomycetota bacterium
AGCGCTCTTTTTATCTGGGCGAACGTGTCGGCGTAGTCCAGGTAATCATGCGGGATCTTGAAGCCGTTGTCCTGGACGGTTTTCAGGTACTGGGGCTGACGTTCGAACATGTCGAACCGGCTACGAAACCGGGGGCCGGAATGCAATACCCGGCATCCCGCGGCCACCTTGGCCACCACCCCCGGCCGCTGAAAGTCGTCGTTGCACAGCGTCTTTCCATTGAGGAATCCCAGCAGCAGGATGCCGAGGTCCGGCCGGTAGTCGATCACCGGCGCGCCGACACCGGCGCGCTCGGCGGCGACGGAGTTGTAGTACTCCGCGTCGCGGTCGATGGCCAGGAAGTTGGAGGAGGTATCGGTGCAGCGGGCGACATAGACCCGATCTGGTGTGGTGACCTTGACGTTGCGATTCGTCAGCCCGCCCGACAGTTCTTCCAGTTGCCGTGGCCGGCCGGCCACCGCCGGAATCTCCTCCAGCAGCGCGTCGAGCTGCGCATCGGTCAACGGAAACGGCATCGACTCACTGTAACCGTCCCTGCGTTAAAGGTCTAGACTATTGGCCATGCCGTCAGCTGCCGATGTGATCGAAACATGGTTACGCAGTGACCAGCCCGCCGTCGTCTTCGACTTCAACGGCACCCTCTCCGACGACGAACACATCCTGTTCGACATCTTCAGCGAGCTCTTCCGTACCCACCTCGGCTGGGCGATGACCACCGAGGATTATCGCGACGAGCTGCTGGGCCGCAGCGACCGCGAGATCATCGAGCGCGCGGTGGCACGTCATGGCCGCGGCACCGAGGGCGAGGTCACCGAGCTGCTGCGGTTGCGCCAGGGCGTTTACAGGCGAAAGGTCGCCGCCCACAACCCGATCACCGCCCCCGCCGCGCAGTTGGTGAAACTGTTGGCGGACAACCAGATTCCCGTTGGCATCGTCACTGGGGCTCAGCGCGAGGACGTGCTGGCGGTGCTGGACGGTAGCCCCACGGGCGAGTTGGTCAGCTTCCTGATCGCCGAAGAAGACGTCAGCAACGGTAAACCGCATCCGGAAGGCTTTCTCGAGGCAGCGCGGAAACTGATCCGTCGGCCCAGCGATGTGCTCGTTTTTCGAGGATTCGGTGCCCGGCGTGCAGGCCGCGGTGGCTGCGGGCATGCATTGCATCGCCGTCTGCGCTGCCGAGCCCAGCCGGGAGCTATGTGCCGAGGCCCCAGCGATCGTGGCCGAGTTGTCCGCCGAACTTGTCGCGGGCCCGCTCAGCCGCTGGCGTCGCGGGCAGGCGAACCCGACTCCACCCGCGACTTGATGCGGATCCGCGCGCGGTCGGAGCGGTGGTAGTCGCGGGAGAACTCGACCGCGACGCCGTCCTCGGTGAAGGACGTCCGGGTGATCAACAACAACGGGCTTCCCGGTTCGACACCGAGGATTTCGGCCTGCTGGTGATTGGCCTGCGTCGCCTCGAGTTCTTCGTCGGCCGAGAACGGGGACGCGTTGTATTCGCGCATCAGCGCATACAACGAGCCGGTCAGATCGGCGGACAGCAGCCCAGGAAAGATCACCGCGGGCAGGTACGCCTCCTCCAGCACGATCGGTTCGCCGTTGGCCGACCGGGCACGCAGGATCTCATGGACCTGCGCGCCGCGGTTGAGACCAAGGGCCTGCCGGACGTCGGTGGTCGGGCGGTGAGTCGCCGCACGCAACACCTGCGCACCCGCCTCGACATGGATCCGGCGCATCTGCTCGGTGAACCCGGGCAGGCTGGCATGGTCGAACTCGAACCGCGGCGCGGCGACGAAGTTGCCGCCGAAGCGGCCGCGACGGCGATCGATGAGGCCCTTGGCTTCGATCGCGCTCAGCGCCTGTCGCAACGTCATCCGGCTGACGCCCAACGCGTTGGCGATCTCCACCTCCGACGGCAGCTTGTCGCCTGGCGCCAACGTGTGGGACACGATCAGCTGCTCGAGCCAGCTGCCGATGCGCGTATGAGCCGGCAGATCTCCTGCGCCGGCCAGGTCGGGATGATCCGCTAGCAGCGGATCATCCATCGTCAACACGCGCACACTTGGAGCTTAAGCGGCTGGCAGGGCCAATGGTCCTCAGCCGTGCCGGGCGCCGATCCAGTGCAGCAGGTCGTGCACGATTTCGTCTTCGAGCCGGTAGCTGACGAGGCGACCCACCCGCGTCGAAGTGACCCACCCCTGCTGCCTCAACACGCGCAGCGCCTGGGAGACCGCGTTCTCTGATCGTCCGAGCACGGCGGCGAGGTCCCCGACACAGATCCCGGGCGCGCGGTGCAGAACGAGCAGAATCTCTAGCCGGTTGGGATCGGAGAGCAAATCGAAGCGCTGGGTCCAGCCGGTCGTGTCGACGTCGGCCAACGCCGAGGTCGCACGCTTGACCTGCGTCTGGTTTCCCGGCTGCGCCACAGCTCGAATTTAGTCCAGGAAGCCGTGAACAGGGCCGAAGAGCCAGGCTTGGTCACTGAGGCCTTTCGATGCAGGCCTCGTTGACCTCCTTGGACCCGAACGGCCAGCACACGGACAGGCCGATCTAACGCCAGCTCGCGGAGATGAAGGAGTTGTAGATGTACGCCCAGGACGATCGCGGCGACCTACGCCCAACGATTGGATGATGACCAGCGGCTTGATCATCGCGATCTACGAC
>JBKOYU010000015.1:0-2634 GCA_046725575.1 Actinomycetota bacterium
GTCGAGACTGGAACGTCTCGGCGCCGCCGATCGGCGCATCCTGGAGATCGCCTCGGTGGTCGGCAGCGACTTCTCGCTGGGCGCCGAGTTCGAGATCGACGACGAGGAGGCGGCGTTCGCCTACGCCAAGGAGCGGGTGCGTCGCGCTGAACACCGCTAGCGTGGAGCCATGACCACACCGGCTCCCAAACTGCAGCTCACCAACGACGAGTGGCGCAAAAAACTCACCCCCGAGGAGTTCCACGTACTTCGCGAGGCCGGCACCGAGCGGCCGTTCACCGGCGAGTACACCGACACCAAGACCGAGGGTGTATACGAATGCCGGGCCTGCGGCGCTGAGTTGTTCCGCAGCAGCGAGAAGTTCGAATCCCATTGCGGATGGCCATCGTTCTTCGATCCCGCCGACTCCGACGCGGTGATCCTGCGGTCCGACGACTCGCTGGGCATGCACCGCGTCGAGGTGCTGTGCGCCAACTGCCACAGCCACCTCGGCCACGTCTTCGAGGGCGAGGGCTACCCGACGCCGACCGATCAGCGCTACTGCATCAATTCGATCTCGCTGCGGCTGGTGCCCTCGTAGATTTCGGCCGAACGTTCCGTACCGCTCGAATTTCGCGCGAATTTTCGAGCGGTACGGAACGTTCGCGGAGCTCAGTCGACGCGGCGGGCGTGTACCTCCCAGAACGGCATGTGAACGCGGCCGTCAACAAGCCACGGCTCGATGACCCGCAGCCGTTCCAGCAACGGCTTCATCTCGTCGGCCATGTCCGGGTTGCGGGCCGCCATCATCTCGAAGGTCTCGACGCTCACATTTCCCTGGTACGTGGTCGGCCCTAGGTAGGTGATCTCCCAGCCGGCGGCGGGAAACACCTGGCGGAAATCATCCTCCGAAAGCGACCGCGGCATCTTGAAGCCGTTGACGTTGTGCGCACCGAACTCGAACATGTACAGCCTCGCACCGGGCTTGGTGGCACGATGCAACGCCTGCGCATAGGACTTCTGCAACTCCGGTTCCGTGCTGAACACGTGGTAGAAGGCGCAGTCGACGACGGTGTCGAACCGACCCTCCAGTCCCTCCAGCTTGGTCGCGTCGGCCACCCGGAAGTCCACCGATACCCCGGCCTTCTGCGCGTTCTGCTTGGCGCGCTCGATCGCGGCGGGCGATGCGTCGATGCCCGTGGCCGACAACCCCTTTGACGCGTAGTGGATTGCGTGGTGGCCGGGGCCGGTGCCCGGGTCGAGCACCTCGCCCTTCACGGCGCCCAGTGCGACGAGTTGCTGAACGACGGGTTGTGGTCCGCCGATGTCCCACGGTGTGGCGGCCGGCAATCCGTGCGACGTCCGCTCGTCGCGGTACATCTCTTCGAAACGGTCGGGTTCAACGGGAGCAGTCATGCCCGCGAGGATAGACCTGCTAACTAAATGCCCTGGTCAGCGCATGAATCGTCAACTGGGGTACTGCGGCGTCCAGCGAACCTCCGCGATGCGCTCGTTGAGTTGGTCGGCGCTGCACTCGGGAGCGACGCCGTCTGCGACCGCTTGGACGGCGACGGCATGAGCGATGCTGACGGCGACGTCCGGGACGTCGGTCCACGCGGGCAGCAGCGGCTGGTTCGGATCGACGAGGGCGGGCGACGCATCACCGAGGGTGGCGGCGGCAACCCGCATCATCTCGTCGGTGACCCGGGTGGCCTGCGCCGCGGTGACGGCGAGTCCCATCGCCGGGAAGATATAGACGTTGTTGCACTGGGCAATTGGTCGTTCGACGTCGTCGCGGTGCAGCGGCGCGAACGGTGAACCCGTGGCGATCAGCGCACGCCCATCGGTCCACGCGTCCAATTCGGCCGGATGCGCCTCGGCGCGGCTCGTCGGGTTGGACAGCGGGAAGATGATCGGCCGCTCGGTCTTGCCCGCGAGCTCGCGCACGATCTCCTCGGTAAACGCACCAGCCGCCGTGGACAGCCCGAGCAGCACGCCGACGTCGACGTGGTGCACGACGTCGGCCAGTTGGGCGGGTCCTGACAGGCCCCAGTCCGCGACACGGTTGGCGGGCTGCGCGAACTTCCGCTGTTCCGCGGACAGGTCCGTGCGGTCGTCGGTGAGCAGTCCGTTGATGTCGACGACCCAGATCCGCGCCGACGCGTCCGCTTCGGACAGGCCCTGCGCCACCATCTCCCGCCGCACCATGTCGAGGACGCCCGTGCCCGCCGAGCCCGCGCCGAGCATGACGACCTGCTGCTGTGACAGTGGTCGGCCGGCCACCTTCGCCGCGCCGTGCAGCGCGCCGAGGGCGACGGCGGCGGTGCCCTGGATGTCGTCGTTGAAGGTGAGCAACTTGTCGCGGTAGCGCTCGAGAATCGGCAGCGCGTGCGCGGTGGCGAAGTCCTCCCACTGCAGCAGCACATCGGGGAGTTCCTCGTGCACCGCAGCGACGAAGTCGTCGATGAACGCGTAGTAGTCGTCGTCGCCGATCCTTCGGTGACGCCAGCCGAGATATTGCGGGTCTTCGAGGAGCTCGACGTTGTCGGTCCCCACGTCGAGCACGATCGGGAGGGTGCGCGCCGGGTCGATGCCGCCGATGAGCGTGTACAACGACAGCTTCCCGATCGGGATGCCCATCCCGCCGATGCCCTG
>JBKOYU010000159.1:0-3294 GCA_046725575.1 Actinomycetota bacterium
GATCAAGGCCGTCCTGCCGGATATGCGGGCGCGTCGAACCGGCGCGATCGTGAACATCTCCTCGATCGGCGTGCAGCTGACCCCGGTGGGATCCGGCTACTACGCCGCGGCGAAAGCCGCGATCGAAGGGGTCAGCGGAGCGCTTCGCGGTGAGCTTGCGCCCCTTGGCATCTCGGTCACCATCGTTGAGCCGGGCGCATTCCGCACCGACTTCGCCGGACGCTCGCTTACCCAGTCGGCCACGGTCATCGACGACTATGCGGCCACCGCCGGGCAGCGTCGCAAAGAGAACGACACCATGGACGGCAACCAGGCCGGCGACCCCGCGAAGGCAGGCGTTGCGATTATTGACGCCATCGAATCGAGCGAACCTCCGGCGTTCCTGCTCCTCGGACCCGACGCCCTCGCCGCCTACCGCTACATCGCGGAGAGCCGCGCGAACGAAATCTCGAAGTGGGAAAAGCTCACCGCCAGCACTAATTTCGACTCCTAGCGGTGCCACAGGTTCCCGTTTCAAACTTCTTCGTCTGGACCGCAGAAGCTGGAGACCGCGCAAATCCGATCCATGCTGCGCTGACAAGGGTTAACGTCTTCGTGTTGTCGCGAAAATGCTGGGAGGCGACATGAGCGGTTATCGGACGGTGATTGTCGGGACCGACGGCTCGGCCTCGTCATTTCGGGCTGTCGACCGGGCTGCTGCGTTCGCAGCGCAGGAAAAGGCGAAGCTGATCATCGCGAGCGCGCATATCCCACATGTGGAAAAGGGGAGCTGGTCGAGAGCACCGTCGCACGATCATGTGGCGGATCCCCACGCCGCCGACAGCCTCGGGGGCGAGAGCTACAAGCTGCACGGCGGTGCGCCCGTTTATGCCATCCTTCACGATGCCCACGACCGGGCAAAGGCCGCCGGCGCACAGGACATCGAGGAGCGGGCGATCGAAGGCGCCCCAGTCGACGCACTGATCCATCTGGCGAAAGACGTCAAGGCGGATTTGCTCGTCGTCGGCGACGTGGGACTGGACTCCGTCGCCGGGCGGCTGCTGGGCTCAGTGCCAGCCGACGTCGCCCGCAAAGCCAAGATCGACATCCTGATCGTCCACACCGCCGGGTAGCGTTACCGCACTCACGGCGAGGGCACGAAGATGGTGCAAGACAATCGCATCCAGCATGACCGACAGCGAGAACTCCCCCGCGGTTAGCCGACGTCGCCACATCGTGCAGCTCGCGCTGTTCGCAGCCTTCTTGCTCGGGCTGTTCTATCTCGTGGCCATTTCGCGCGTCGTCGACGTCGAGGATGTTCGGCGTACGGTCGCCGTAACGGGTCCCACTGCGCCACTCACCTACATCGTGGTCTCTGCCGTCCTCGGCGCCGTGTTCGTACCCGGCCCGATTCTGGCCGCAGGCAGCGGCGTGCTATTCGGGCCCGTGCTCGGGGTGTTCGTGACGCTTGGTGCGACAGTCGGAACGGCGATCATCACGAGCCTCATCGGCCGGCGCGCCGGTCGCGACAGCGCGCGAGCACTGCTTGGGGCGGATCGTGCCGACCGTCTCGACCGACTCATCGACCGGCGGGGATTATGGGCCGTTGTCGGTCAACGGTTCATCCCGGGTATCTCGGACGCGCTCGCGTCCTACGCGTTCGGCGCATTTGGAGTTCCGTTGTGGCAGATGGCCGTCGGCGCGTTCATCGGCTCGGCGCCACGGGCATTCGTCTACACGGCCCTGGGCGCGTCCATCGGAGACCTGTCATCGCCGTTGGCCTTCGCGGCGGTCGCGGTCTGGTGCGTCACCGCCATCATCGGGGCGGTCGCGACGCACCGTGGCTACCGGAAATGGCGTGAGCGGGCGCGCCGCGAACCGGACCCGACGCAATAGGTCGTCGACCTTCGCCCCTTGACTGTGAACTGGGTCACAGTAATATGACCAGTGGTCATATGGTGCGAGGAGGTGCCTATGCCGACGGTGACGTGGGCTCGCCTGGATCCGATTCGTCGTGCTGCGGTGGTGGAGGCTGCCGAGGCCGAGTTCGGCGCGCACGGGTTCTCGCGGGGCAGCCTGAACGTCATCGCTCGGCGCGCAGGGGTGGCCAAGGGCAGCCTGTTCCAGTACTTCGCGGACAAACGCGACCTCTACGCGTTCATCGCCGACGTCGGCAGTCAGCGGGTACGCGCCTACATGGAAGCCCGCATCCAAGAGCTCGACCCCAGCAGACCATTCTTCGAATTTCTGACCGAGCTCCTCGACTCCTGGGTCGCCTACTTCGCCGACCATCCCCGGGAACGCTCGCTTCATGCGGCGGCGAGTTTCGAGGTCGATACCGATGCGCGAATCAGCGTCAGGACCGTCATTCACCGCCACTACTTGGAAGTCCTGCGCCCGCTCGTGCGCGATGCGCACGTACGTGGCGACTTGCGCGCGGACGCCGATACCGACGCGTTGTTGTCGCTACTGCTGCTGATCTTTCCGCACCTGGCGCTGGCGCCCTACGTGCGTGGAATGGATCCGATTCTCGGCCTCGACGAGCCCACACCGGAGCAGCCGGCGCTGGCCGTGCGCAGGCTCGTCGCAGTGCTGAAGGACGCATTCGCCAAGACGCCGCGGATGACACCAACCACCGCTTGATCTGAGGAGGTCAGTTCCATGACAAGGACACGTTCATACTCGCTCTCCGCGGGCGGCCTCAACTGGGATAGCTTGCCGCTCAAGCTGTTCGCCGGGGGCAACGCCAAGTTCTGGGACCCGGCCGATATCGACTTCTCCCGCGACCGGGCCGACTGGGAGTCGCTGTCCGACCTCGAACGCGACTGGGCCACCCGGCTGTGCGCGGAGTTCATCGCCGGCGAGGAAGCGGTCACCCAAGACATCCAGCCCTTCATGGCGGCTATGCGGGCCGAAGGGCGACTCGGCGACGAGATGTATCTGACGCAGTTCGCGTTCGAGGAAGCCAAGCACACCCAGGTATTCCGCATGTGGCTCGACGCCGTCGGGCTGACCGGCGACCTACAGGGCTACCTGGACGACCTTCCCTCTTATCGAAAAATCTTCTACGAAGAGCTTCCGGAATCACTCGACGCCCTGTTGGCGGATCCCTCACCGGCCGCCCAGGTTCGGGCGTCGGCAACGTACAACCACGTCATCGAGGGCATGATGGCCCTGACGGGATACTATGCGTGGCACCGGATTTGCGTAGACCGAGGCATTCTTCCCGGCATGCAGGAACTGGTACGGCGCATCGGTGATGACGAGCGACGCCACATGGCATGGGGCACCTTCACCTGTCGGCGCCACGTCGCA
>JBKOYU010000734.1:0-5697 GCA_046725575.1 Actinomycetota bacterium
CGCACTGTCTCGTGGGCTCGGAGATGTGTATAAGAGACAGGTGTGGAGCCGTTTGTTGCGTCGAGCTGCCTTCGGATACACCGAAACTGGTGGAGGCCGAAGTGTGAACCCAGTCGTACCACGCATCGAGGCCGTCACCGCGAGTCGCAGACGTTGGCAAGATCTCCGCAGCAGGATTGATCGACCGGACGTACCCGGCGCACGTTTCAAGATCAAAGTCGACATACGGCAAGAGATCGATCTTGTTGATGAGCACCAGGCCAGATGCGGCGAACATGTGCGGGTACTTCAGCGGTTTGTCTGCACCCTCGGTCACGGAGATGACCACCACCTTGCTGTGCTCACCGAGATCGAAGAGTGCCGGGCACACCAGGTTGCCGACGTTCTCGATGAACAGCAGCGACTCCGGCGCCGGATCCAGGGCGTGGATCGCGTGGTGCACCATGTCGGCGTCGAGGTGACAGCCGGCGCCGGTGTTCACTTGGACCGCCTGCGCGCCGGCGGCACGGATGCGTTCGGCGTCGATCAACGTTTCCTGATCACCCTCGATGACCGCGACGGGCCGGCTCAGCCCGAGCTCACGGATGGTGCGTTCGAGCAGCGTCGTCTTGCCCGCGCCCGGCGAGCTGGTGATGTTCAACGCCAGGATTCCGCGCTTTGCCAGCCAATCGCGGTTCTGTTTGGCGATGAGATCGTTTTTTGCCAAGACCTTCTGTTCGAGCGAGACGGTCTGGGTGTGGACGTGGCCGTCGCCGTGCTGGTGATCGTGATCATGGCCACGGTTGTGGTGACCGTCACCGGCCAGGGTGATCACCACTGAATCGTCGCCGCAGCCGCACGTGGCACACATGTCAGCTCACTTCCATCGAGAGAATTTTCAGTTCACGCCCGGCGAGCACTTCGACATCGGCACTGCCGCAGGGGCACAACAAGATCAAGTCGCGCAGCTCGAACTCCTTGGCGCAGGTGCGGCAGCGGGCCGCGCCCGGTTGCACGTTGAGGTCGAGCCGGGCCCCGTCGGCCACCGTGCCCTCGGTAGCGAGCTCAAAGCAGAACTGCATCGAGTCGGGTACGACGGCGCACAGCGCGCCGACTTCGAGTTTGACGCTGTGCACGCGGCGGCCGGCGGCGTGCTCACACACCGCGTCGACAACACTTTGCGTTATCGCCATCTCGTGCATGGTGCCCCGTTTCGGGCCGTATGAATCCCACGATAGGACTGGCGTTGTCGAACGGTCCAGCGTTGTCACGCGGTCACCTCGGCGACCACCCGCCGAAGGAAGTCCACTTGATCGGCCTTGACCTTCGGGTCGGTGTAGATGTCGAAGTGACCGTAGGGGTAGCGGCGGAGTTCGCCGCGTGGTGCCCGTTCGGCCGCCTTGATCGTCGACGCTGGCGGTGTTGTGGTGTCCTTCTCGCAGACGCACACCAGCAGCGGCATCTTCAGCTGCGGGGCCTTGAGGCCAGGCCGGTAGAACGGGAACCGCAGCATCAGGCGCGCGGCGAATTCGTTGCGCCACAGGGACTCCGGTGGCACGATGGCGTCGAATCCAGGCTTCGCGTCGGGTTCCGTCATCGCTGCCAACGTACCTGGCTCGCCGACGGCAGGCGCCAGAAATGGAGCGCGGCCCCGCCAGCCGCGCAACTGATCGCGGAGCCCCGCAAACGTGAGACGGACGGCATTCGTCAGTGGCACATGCATGAGCGTGGGAATCGCGTCGGTGAAGGGCGCCTGGGATCACCGCCGCGATGTGGGGATCGGCCGCCGCGACGGCCAGGACGTGCCGCCGCTGAACGACGACCCCCACAGGACGATTCGATCCGGGTCGATCCCATCGAGCTGGCGAGCCCACGCGATGACCGCACGGTAGTCATCGTGCTGGCGGCCGATGTCGAGCAGCTGGCGCGGCTCGCCGGTCGACGCACCGAAATGCCGGTAGTCGAATACAAGGACGGCAAACCCGGCGTCGGAACGCCTCGGCGTAGGCGGGCAGCCCGTCGTCACGGGTTGCGGAGAACCCGTGGGCCATCACGACGCAGGGCAGGTTGCCTTGTGCCGACTCTCGCCGGTAGAGGTAGGCGGCGAGCTGCTCGCCGTGAGACGGGGTACGGACATTTTGTGGCGCGACCATGATCCCGAACCTACGCTTGTGACCTGCCCTTTTGTCGATATCTCGCGAGGATTTCCGGTCGGCTTGCGCTGACACGGCGTGTCTCCTTGAGTCGAACACGTGTTCGGCTAATGTGGGCAGTGTTCGACGGCTAGATGCTGGTCAGGCCGACTTGTCGGTGGCGGCCTCTAGCGTCACGGCCAACTGATCGAAACCGATCACCGAACACCCACGAGGACGGAGACCACCCCAATGACTCAGGCGCCTGACCGCGAGAAAGCCCTCGAGCTGGCTATCGCGCAGATTGATAAGAATTACGGCAAAGGCTCGGTGATGCGGCTCGGCGACGAGGTGCGTCAGCCGATCTCCGTCATCCCCACTGGCTCGATCGCCCTGGATGTGGCGCTCGGCATCGGCGGGCTGCCGCGTGGCCGGGTCGTCGAGATCTACGGCCCGGAATCCTCGGGTAAGACCACCGTCGCTTTGCATGCGGTGGCCAACGCCCAGGCCGCCGGCGGTATCGCGGCGTTTATCGACGCCGAGCACGCGCTGGACCCGGAATACGCCAAGAAGCTCGGCGTGGACACCGACTCGCTGCTGGTGTCCCAGCCCGATACGGGGGAGCAGGCGCTGGAGATCGCCGACATGCTGGTCCGCTCCGGAGCGCTGGACATCCTGGTCATTGACTCGGTGGCCGCGCTGGTGCCTCGCGCGGAGATCGAAGGTGAGATGGGGGACAGCCACGTCGGCCTGCAGGCCCGGCTGATGAGCCAGGCGTTGCGGAAAATGACTGGTGCGCTGAACAATTCGGGCACCACGGCCATCTTCATCAACCAGCTCCGCGAAAAAATCGGTGTGATGTTCGGAAGTCCCGAAACGACAACGGGTGGAAAGGCTTTGAAGTTCTACGCCTCTGTTCGCCTGGACGTCAGGCGAATTGAAACCCTCAAGGACGGCACCGACGCGGTCGGTAACCGCACCCGCTGCAAGGTGGTCAAGAACAAGTGCCTCGCGGAGGGCACTCGGATCTTCGATCCGGTCACCGGTACAACGCATCGCATTGAGGATGTTGTCGATGGGCTAAAGCAAATTCATGTCGTGGCCGCGGCCAAGGACGGAACGCTGCATGCGCGGCCCGTGGTCTCCTGGTTCGACCAGGGAACGCAGGATGTGATCGGGTTGCGGATCGCCGGTGGCGCAACCGTGTGGGCGACACCCGATCACAAGGTGCTGAGCGAATACGGCTGGCGTCAGGCCGGGGAACTCCGCAAGGGGGACCGGGTGGCGCAACCGCGACGCTTCGATGGATTCGGTGACAGCGCGCCGATTTCGGCGGATCATGCACGGCTGCTCGGCTATCTGATCGGGGATGGCTACGTGGGAGGTAAGACTCCGGTCAACTTCATTAATGTTGAGCGGGCGCTCATTGATGACGTGACGCGAATCGCTGCGACGCTCGGTTGTGCGGCCCATCCGCAGGGGCGTATGTCACTTGCGATCGCTCATCGACCTGGTGAGCGCAACGGTGTTCTAGACCTTTGTCGGCGGGCCGGTATTCACGGCAAGCTCGCGTGGGAGAAGACGATTCCGAACTGGTTCTTCGGGCCAGATATCGCCGCCGATATTGTCGGCAATCTGCTCTTCGGCCTTTTCGAGAGCGACGGCTGGGTGAGCCGGGAACAGACCGGGGCGCTTCGGGTCGGTTACACGACGACCTCTGAACAGCTCGCACACCAGATTCATTGGCTACTATTGCGATTCGGTATCGTGAGCACCGTTCGAGATTACGATCCGACCCAGAAGCGGCCGAGTATCGTCAACGGTCGCCGGGTCCAGAGCAAGCGCCAAGTGTTCGAGGTCCGGGTCTCGGGCATGGAGAATGTCACGGCATTCGCGGAATCAGTTCCCGTGTGGGGGCCGCGTGGTACCGCCCTAATCCAGGCGATTCCGGAAGCTATGCGGGGGCGGCGGCGTGGATCGCAGGCGACATATCTGGCCACGGAGATGACCGATGCCGTGCTGAATTACCTTGACGAGCGTGGCGTGACCGCGTTGGAGGCCGCAGCCATGATCGGTGCTGGATCCGGAGACCCTCGTGGTGGAATGAAGCAGGTCTTAGGTGCCAGCCGTCTCCGCCGGGATCGCGTGCAGGCGCTCGCGGACGCTCTGGATGACAAGTTCCTGCACGACGTGCTGGCGGAAGAACTCCGGTACTCCGTGATCCGAGAAGTGCTGCCAACGCGGCGGGTACGAACGTTCGACCTCGAAGTCGAGGAACTGCACAACGTCGTCGCGGAAGGGGTTGTCGTGCACAACTGCTCGCCACCCTTCAAACAGGCCGAGTTTGACATCCTGTATGGAAAGGGCATCAGCAGGGAGGGCTCGCTCATCGACATGGGTGTCGAGCAGGGCTTCATCCGCAAGTCTGGTTCCTGGTTCACCTACGAGGGTGAGCAGCTCGGCCAGGGCAAGGAGAACGCCCGCAGCTTCCTGATGGAGAACGCCGACGTGGCCAACGAGATCGAGAAGAAGATCAAGGAAAAGCTCGGCATCGGCGCCGTGGTGACCAATGACGAAGTCCTGCCCGCCCCAGTCGACTTCTGAGGCGTCTCGCGAGGAGCGGGCGCGGGCCTTGTGTCTGCGTCTGCTCACCGCGAGGGCTCGAACCCGCGCCGAGCTCAAGGGGCAGTTGGCCAAGCGGGGATACCCCGACGACGTCACCGCACGGGTGCTTGACCGGCTGGCCCAGGTCGGCCTTGTTGACGACGTCGATTTCGCCCAGCAGTGGGTGCGGTCGCGACGAGTGAACGCCGGAAAAGGCAAACGCGCGTTGGTCGCTGAGCTGCGGACCAAGGGCGTGGACGACGACGTGATCTCCGCCGCGCTTGCCGGTATCGATGCGGGAGCAGAGCGGGAGCGCGCCGAGCAACTGGTGCGCGACAAGCTGCGGCGCGAAAAACTCGGCGACGACGATGACGCCAAGGTCGCGCGCCGGCTTGTCGGGATGCTCGCCCGGCGAGGCTACAACCAGACGATGGCGTTCGACGTGGTCAAGACCGAGCTGGCCAGCGAGAGGGAGCGACGCAGGGTCTAACCTCCTTTGTCGCCACCGCCTTTCGGGTGTCCATCGTGTTGCGGATGGCGCCGGCCGATCAGCCGACGGGCAGCGATTGTGCGTGAACGCTCCCTAGGGCACGAATGGGGCGACCGCCTGGTTCAGATCGAGCCCCCGGCGCCGGTGCCGAACGTACCCTGCGTAACCGGCTGCACCCGCGCCCCGGGAGCGCCCTCTTGCTCGATGGCCTCGGCAGCCAGCGGCGTCGGAGCTCGACGCGAGCGCCGCATCCGGCCTTCGAGCCAGACAGCGAAGGACGACAGTGCGAAGTTGACGCTGATCATGAGCACAGCAATCACGATCAACGCCGGGATGTAATTCCCGTACGCCGATCCGACCTGCGTGCCCTGGCGCACCATCTCGAGGAATGTGATCTGGTAGCCGATCGCCGTGTCCTTGAGAACCACCACCAGCTGGGAGATCAGCACCGGCAGCATCGAGGTAACCGCCTGAGGCAACAGGATCGACCGC
>JBKOYU010000696.1:0-2462 GCA_046725575.1 Actinomycetota bacterium
AGGAACTTCTCACCGCCTACGCCGACGACATCAAGGGGATGAGCCCGGTGGAGTGGGTGCGGTTCGCCGCCAACTTCGCCGGCGAGCGAGTGCTGAAACGCACTGCGGCCGAGACGATCATGCAGCGAATCCTCGACACGCGTCAGGACAACGAGGAAGAGGGCAGCTTGTTCAACCGCGGCACCCAAGTCAAGATGCTCGAGGACCGCGAGGAGTACATGATCGCCACTGTGGCGCGCCGGCTACGGAGCAGGTCCAAGGAGATGAGCGCGTTCGAGGCGTTCAACGCGGTGCAGGACCATGTGCTGCACGCCGCTTCCGCACACATCGAGCGGGTCATCCTGGAGGCCTTCGTGGCGGGCATCGACTCATGCGAGGACGACGAGGCCCGCAAGATCCTCGAGATGGTGTGCGACCTGTATGCGCTGTCGGTGATCGAGGACGACAAGGCGTGGTTCATGGAGCACCAGTTCCTGTCGACCGAACGCGCCAAGGCGGTCACCCGCGGCATCAACGAACGCTGCCGCATGCTGCGGCCGTACGCCGAGACGCTGGTCGATGGTTTCGGGATCCCCGAGCAGCTGCGGTACGCCGAGATGCTGCATCCGGAGAACATCGTCGACACGTAGACGTGCCGAATCACAGATCTCCGCGGGAGAAGTCGGCGCACACATCCCCCCGCCGGTCTGATTGAGACCGGCCGCCACTGTAGCCCGCACAGGGCAAACTCGTCGACGCATTTTTGGAGTCGGTGTGCCTACGGGTTCGGGATCGGATCGAGCGGCTTGAGCTTGCCGTCCTCGATTTTGAACCGGACCGTGGCGATGCCCGTCGGGCAGCACGCCGCATCTTGGCCCTGGCGCCATTGGTACTGCACCGCCGCGGTGTCATTGCCCATGGCCGTGACGGTGATGTAGGGCTGAGGGTCCGGTGTCGGTGTGCCGATCGGCGACTTGCGGTCGAAGAACAACACCTGTCCCGGGCTGTCGGACGCGTCGCCCGAGGTGACGACGACCCAGTGCAGAGTGCAGTCGGCGGTGTGCCCGCTGACGATCTCGGTCCACGGCGCCGCGGGCAGCTTGGCGATCTCAGCGGCGACGGCATCTGCGCTCGGCCCCTCGGCCTGGGTGCAACTGACCGAGGTTGTCGGCGGTGGCCCGGGCGGGCTCCACCCGCACCCCGCCGCGATGAGGCCTAGCGAGAGCAGCACTGCGATCAGGCGGGAGAGGCGCATGGCGCCGAGCTTACGGGGGCGTCCAACAGACGCAGTCGGCCCGCCACGAACCTGCGTAACGGGCCGACTCTGGCAGGACTGAATTATCCAGTGGCGAGCTGCTTCTTGCCGTACACCCGCTCCAACAGCGCGGTGTCTCCATGCATCTGTGCGCGGACGGTCTTGCCGTCGCGGACGGTGAATACGTCAGCGTCCTCGCCGGTTTCGCCTCCAGCGGTCACCTCAGTGATGGCGACGACGGTGTCGCCCTCGGCGACAAGTTGGATGAGTTTCACCGACAGATCCTTCTCGGCCAGCCGGCCGAGTTCCTCCATGACTTCGGTCTTGCCGTGGAAGGTGCCGCTGACCGCGCTCTGCCCCGGCTGCACCCATTCGATGTCGTCGTCGAACAGACTCATCACCGTTTCGAGATCGCCCTCGGTGAAAGCCTTGTAACCCCGCTCGATGACGTCTTTGTTGTCCTGCTCGGACATTTCCGATCCCCCTTCTGTTGTGCATCCGATATTTCGGCCGCGAGAGGCGTGGCCGGTCTGGGGAATCGCATGTCGCCCCCGGATCAGTCAGACCGTTCGCCGCCGGGTCGATTATCGGCCTCGGTTGATCAGCGATATGCGCGATCGGCGCAAATTTGTTGACGCAGTTGCCAACGCAAGCATGCCTACGTCGCACCAGAGTGAAATGTCCTGGGGAGCACGCACACTGGGGCATCCACCGCAATCGCGGACGTGGAATTTGAGGCTGCCTCGCTACGGGTGCGGCGCGATCCAGCGGCGAAGCGCGTCGACCGTATTGTCCGGCGTGATATTGAAGCACAACCGGATCCCCGGCGACACCTCGTGCAGCACGTTGACGATGCGCTCGAACAGCAGGGTGTGTTCGGGCACCATCCGGATTCCGCCGCCGACCATCGCGAGGCCGAACTGGGCGTCCTGCAAATGGTCGCGAATAACCTGTTCGGCCGCGTCGGGCGAGGCATCGACCAAGCAGGGGACGAAATTGAACCCCGCGTCTCGCAGCGCCGCATTGCCCCGCTCGATGCGTTCGGACAACGACGCCTCGTCGACACCCTCCGGCATGGTGCTGAAGTCGAGCGAGCGGGGATGAAGGCCGATCGACAACACAGGCGTGTCGGCTTCAAGCCTTGATGCCACGCCTCGAGCGTACAGACCCACTCCCGACTAACGGGTACGCACTAGGCCGGCTGATCCGGCATGCTTCTCCATATGAC
>JBKOYU010000887.1:0-12207 GCA_046725575.1 Actinomycetota bacterium
GCGCTGGATTCGGTGACATTCGACATTCGCCGTGGTGAGATCCTCGGGATGATCGGACCAAACGGCGCAGGGAAAACCACCTGCTTCAACGCGATCACGGGCGTATACCGGCCAAGCTCCGGCAGCGTGATCTTCGACGGCGCGCCGCTAGGCCGGATCAAGCGCCACCAGATCACCCGCCGCGGCATCGCCCGCACCTTCCAGAACATCCGGCTGTGGGGCGAAATGACTGCGCTGGAAAACGTCATGGTCGGCACCGACGCGCGACACTTCACGTCGGTGCCCGGTGCCATCGTCCGCACGCCCCGGCACCGTCGTGAGGAGAAATCGGCCATTGAACGCGCCGCGGCGCTGCTGCATTTCGTCGGCATCGCCCACCGCGGCGAGGAAAAGGCCAAGAACCTGCCCTACGGCGACCAGCGGCGGTTGGAGATCGCCCGCGCCCTGGCCACGGAGCCCAAACTGCTTTGCCTCGACGAGCCGGCCGCCGGGTTCACCCCGAAAGAGAAGGCCGCGCTGATGGACCTGATCCGCAAGATCCGCGATGACGGTTACACCGTGCTGCTGATCGAGCACGACATGCGCGTGGTGATGGGTGTCACCGACCGCATCGTGGTGCTGGAGTTCGGTCGCAAGATCGCCGACGGCCTGCCTCACGAGATCCGCGAGGACCCGAAGGTCATCGCCGCATACCTGGGGGTGCCCGATGAAAGCCTTGAATGATACGTCGAGTGACGATCGACGGATACTGCTCGAGGTGCGCAACCTCGTCGTGCAATACGGGCGAATCCGTGCGTTGCACGGCATTTCGCTGACAGTTCATGAAAGGGAACTGGTCACACTGTTGGGTTCCAACGGGGCCGGCAAGACCACCACAATGCGCGCGATCTCGGGGCTGCTCCCGGTGACGTCGGGCTCGGTGTGGTTCGACGGGCGTGACATCACCAAGGTAGGGGCGCACCACCGGGTCGTCGACGGCCTCGTCCAAGCGCCGGAGGGCCGCGGCGTGTTTCCGGGCATGACCGTGACCGAGAATCTCGAAATGGGTTGTTACGGGCGTAAATTCGCGTCTAAGGGGGAGCACAAGAATCGCCTGGACTGGGTGCTGGAGACGTTTCCACGGCTGGCGGAGCGCCGTCATCAGGTGGGCGGCACGCTGTCGGGTGGCGAGCAGCAGATGCTGGCGATCGGGCGTGCGCTGATGGCGCGGCCCAAGGTGCTGCTGCTCGACGAGCCGTCGATGGGCTTGGCGCCCATGGTGATCTCCCAGATCTTCAAGATCATCGCCGACGTCAACGCGCAGGGCACCACCGTGCTGCTGGTGGAGCAGAACGCGCAGCAGGCGCTCACCCGATCCGATCGCGCCTACATCCTGGAGACCGGCGAGATCACCAGGGAGGGCAACGCGCGAGAGTTGTTGGCCGACGACAGCATTCGCGCTGCCTACCTCGGCGTCGCCTAGCTCCCGCGAGCGACCGTGCCTGTACGCGACACGCCGCTCACACCCGTACAGGAGCGGTCGCTCGTCGTCATTAGATGACCCGAAACCGCTTGACACGTGACGTCGCTCCGGAAACGAGTTCCACTCGGCTTCGCGGCACGCCCAGATGCTTGGCAAGCAGCTTGACGACGGCCTCGTTGGCCTTGCCCTCCACCGCCCGTTCGGGTACGTAGACCGTCAGCGCGCCGTCGGCGTCCGTTTCGACCAGCGGGCCCTTCCGGCTGCCGGGTTTGACTCTGACGACAACGGTTTCGGTCACGTCGCCGCGATGCGCGCTTGAAGCGCGTCGAGCACCTCGACATGCTCCGGCGGAACGCCGATGTGCATCACGACATCGTTGCCAATCGATTCGAACTCGAACGTGAAGAACGCGCAGCACTCGCTTTCCCGTCGCGCCAGGTCGCGGGCGGGTGCCTCGACGATGCGCCGCAGCACGACGTCGAGTCGTTGCGGCTCCCGGCGCTCCGCTCGCACGACGAAGGTGAACAAGTCGTCGAACTCCGCGACGCGCAGCGGACGTTCCGCCGTCGGTAGCGTGCACGCGTCCGGCGCCCAATCGTCGGGGATCGCCATAGAAACGACGATAGCCCTAGCGCGTCGAGCGCATCCGCTCCCACGGCCACGTCATCAGCGCCCAGACGATGACAATCAGCGTGGCTCCAATGAAGACGTACCACGGCCACGGGCCCATCACATCCAGCAGCGACGCGGTGGAGGGTTTCCGGTTCAGGAAGCCGTAGTTGGATCCGGCGAACCGGTTGAACGTGAACGTCACCACCGCCCACACCAGCGTGACCACGACGGTGAACCGAAAGCTGCGCCAGTCGGGCCGCATGCCGCGACCCCAGGTCAGGTAGATGGCCGCCCAGACCACGAGCAGGTGAATGGCCCAGAAGGCCAGGAACTGGTAGTGCGGAAAATCGGGGCTTTGCAGAGCCGGCGAGATCAACGCCTGCGTACTTAAGACCAGGCCCCAGTAATAGGTGAGTGCGTACGCCCAGTGCTTCTGCGACCACAGCGCGTAGGCGGCCACGACGGTCGCGAGGTCGGTCAGCTGCAGCGGCACCGAGTATTCGATCGACGGCGGGGTAAGGACATAGACCAAGATCCCGGCGTAGATGAGGGCGGTCACCGCCCCGAGAACGCGGCCGAGCCGCCGCGCCTGCCGTTCGGTTTGACTGCGCCCCAGCCACACCAAGAGCCCGGCGCCGATCACGAACACCGCGATGACGCCCCAGTGCGAAGGGCCGTAGGCCGAGAACTGCTTAGCGAGCAACGGTGACATCAAGAACCTATTCGCTCGTCGAACGTGAACCTGTGTACCAGGTTTGGCGTAATTTTCGACTACAAGTTCACGTTCGGCGCGTGAAGCGTCTGCTTAGCGAGCAACAACGACCGACGAACCGTGGCCGAACAGGCCTTGGTTAGCGGTGACGCCGACGGTGGCGCCGTCGACCTGGCGCCCGGTGGCTTGGCCCCTCAGCTGCCACGTCAGCTCGCACACCTGCGCGATCGCCTGCGCGGGGATGGCCTCGCCGAAGCAGGCCAGCCCGCCAGACGGGTTGACCGGGATGCGGCCGCCGATCGTCGTCGCACCGCTGCGCAGCAGCTGCTCGGCCTCACCCTTCGGGCACAGCCCGAGGTGCTCATACCAGTCCAATTCCAGGGCGGTGGACAGGTCGTAGACCTCGGCCAGGCTCAGATCCTCGGGTCCGATGCCGGCCTCGGCGTAGGCGGCGTCGATAATCTGGTCCTTGAACACCCGATCCGGCGCGGGCACCACCGCGGTGGAATCCGTTGCGATATCCGGTAATTCGGGCAGATGCTGCGGGTACTTCGGCGTCACGGTAGATACCGCCCGCACCGACGGCACGCCGTCGAGCGAACCGAGATGCTTCTTGGTGAACTCGGCGCTGGCCACGATCAGCGCCGCTGCGCCGTCGGACGTCGCGCAGATGTCGAGCAGCCGCAGGGGATCGGAAACCACCGGGCTCGCGAGCACGTCCTCCACCGAGGTTTCTTTGCGGTAGCGGGCGTTCGGGTTCTCCAGGCCGTGCTTGGCGTTCTTGACCTTGACGGCTGCGAAGTCTTCGAGCGTCGCGCCGTAGAGATCCATTCGCCGACGGGCCAGCAGGGCGAAGTACACGGTGTTCGTCGCGCCGATTAGGTGGAACCGCTGCCAATCAGGGTCGTTCTTGCGCTCCCCTCCGACCGGGGCGAAGAAGCCCTTGGGCGTGGTGTCGGCGCCGACGACGAGCGCGACGTCGCAGAAGCCGGCTAGGATGTGGGCGCGCGCGCTCTGCAGCGCCTGAGATCCGCTGGCGCAGGCCGCATACGACGACGACACCGGAACGCCGTTCCAGCCCAGCTTCTGTGCGAACGTCGAGCCCGCGACGAAGCCCGGGTAGCCGTTGCGGATCGTGTCGGCGCCCGCCACCAGCTGGATCTGGCGCCAATCCAATCCTGCCTCGGCCAGCGCCGCGCGGGCTGCTGCGACGCCGTATTCGGTGAAGTCGTTGCCCCACTTGCCCCATGGGTGCATGCCCGCGCCGAGGATGTACAACGGTTCGGGCCCGGATGTCGCCGCCCCTGCGGCTCCGGTGCTCATGATGCGATCCTCCAGGCGTACACGATCCGCTCGACGCCGTTGTCGTCGACGAACAGAGGCATGGTGGTCAGTTCCATCTCCATGCCGACTTTCAGGTCCGCGGCCAGCGTGCCCTCGACGACCTTGCCCAGCACGATGATTCCCTCGTCGGCCAGCTGCACGGCGGCAACGGCGAACGGCTCGAACGGATCTGGAGACGGATATGGCGGTGGCGGGGCGTACCGGTTCTCGGTGTAGCTCCACAGCGTGCCGCGCCGCGACAGCGGCACCTGTGCCAGTTCGTCGCCATCACAGGCCGGGTTGGGGCAGTTGTTGGCGCGCGGCGGAAAGACATACGTGCCGCATTGATGGCACTTGCCGCCGATCAGATACGGCTCACCGGAGCCATCGGTCGCAAACCAGCCGTCGATCGCCGGTTGTGTGGATGCAGCTGACACGCGGTCAGCGTACCGACTCTCGGCTCGAAACTGAAACGTGTTCCAGTTTCGGTCCCGGATGAAGTTGGGCCGGTAGCGAACCGGCCCGCGTGCACTTGTGCCGGGAGTAGCGTCCCGGACATCATCGTCCGGGCCCGGAAGATCGGAGAAGTCAGTGGGACTGTTCGACAAGGCAAAGAAAGCAGCGCAGCAGGCACAGCAGGCATTTGCCCAGCAGGCCGCACCGCAGCAGGGTGACGGAATGGTGCACGTCCGCGGCGCCGGACCGACCGACACCGCCATGTTCGGTGGGCCGTCCACGCGCTCGGTGGCCGCCGACGACCCGATCTGGCAGCCCATCAACGGCATCTCGCTCCAGGACTACGCCGAACTCGCCCGCGAAGCGCAGGCCCGCGGCATCAATGATGAGGCCGGCATGATCACCCTCGCCCAGGAGCGCGGGTGGGATCCGGCGGAGACCAAAGCGGCGCTCGACGGCTGGGTGCAGCGGATGGGCCAGTCGATGGCCGTTGGGCAGCAGTTCCGGAAGTTCCTCGGCTACTAATCGAGGACCGATCTAGATGCCCAACCCGTTCAAGGACTGGGCGCGGATGTACGGCGCCAACAAGCAGTACCTGGAGTCGCAGGGCCGCCCCTCGTCGCCGCCCGGTTCCACACCCGGTCCGGGCGAACCGGGGGCGCGCCCCTAGTTCGTGACCTGGTGAATGCAGAGGATGTTGCCTTCACTATCGGTGAACCACGCTGCCTTCTCGTTACCCATGGTGGCGACGTGGTTCTCCGTTCTCAGGTCGCCGGTGTCGAAGTCCTGGAATCGGACCCCTCGGCTCTCCAACTCGGCGACTTCCCGGTCGATGTCGGCGACTTCGAAGCTCAGCGCGGTGTTTTCGCTTGGGTTGGCATCGGGCAGCGGCCGGAGCCCGATCGCGTCGCCGTGTCCGGCTTCGAAGTAGCGGGTGCCGTCCGGGCCGGTTTCTCTCGGGTGCAGGCCAAGGGTGTCGGCGTAAAACCTGCTGGCGCGGTCCGCATCCCGCACGGGGAGCATCGTCGTGATCATCGATTTGGTAAGCATGCCGCCTCCTAGGAGCCGCGCGCCGCCCCCACAGTACGGCGCGTCCAAACCATCGTCCCCCTCCAACTACAGCGAAGGCAATACGCGGCAAACGGGCCGGTCGGCGGCGTCCAGCAGAATCCGTAGCAAGTCTGTTGGCTTGTCCCGCATCAGGTTATGCGCGCTGTCCAGCACGTGCACGGCCCATGACGGGTCGCGCCGCAACCTCTCGACCGTTGCCGCGAACGGTGACTCGCCCTGCCATTGCGTCGCATAGACGTAGTCGCGGCGACGGAACCGAGACAGGTCGCCGGTCAGCCGGAGGGGTTGCATCAGCGACGCCAGCGGATGCGCGGTCGCGCGCGAATCGAAGAACGGCAGCGGCGGCACGCCATAGCCCGTGTCGTCGACGGCGGCGTACCACGTGCGCTGCTCGTCGGTCGTCAGCGTCCAGCAGGATTCGCCGTCACGCGGCACGAACGCGTCCAGATAGTCCAGCGAATCCACTTGCTGCGGAACACGATCCGCGACCGCGGTGATCACCATGCCGCCGTAGCTGTGCCCGACCAGCACCGCGTCGCTGACGTCGTGCACGGCCAGCTCGGCGAGCACGTCGGCGATGTGCGTCTCCAGGTTGACGCCGGCGTGCAGCAGGTGGGCCCGCTCGGCGACACCGGTCAGCGTGAGGGCCAGCACCCGGTGCCCATGCGAGCGCAGCGCCGCGACCAGATCGTCGAAGCACCATGCGCCGTGACAGGCACCGGGCACCAGCACGTAGGTCGTCATGTCCGGACCTTGTCGGCATTGGTGTCCTGGCGGTACTTGCCGGTCACGCGGGCCAGGTCGTCCGGCCGCTGGGTGGCGCTGGTGTGGTGCATCTCGCGGTTGGCCTCGACCACGTCCGCGGTCTCCGGACGACGGATGTCCTCGTAGGAGCGCAACCCGTCGTTGAAGTCACGGGCCAGCTCGTCGGCGAGCACCCGCGCATCGACGATCGCCTGCGAACCACCGTTGGCGCCAACGGGATACATCGGATGGGCGGCATCACCAAGCAGCGTTACCCGTCCGCGCCCCCACCACGGCAGCACGTCACGGTCGACCATCGGGTACTCCAATACGGACTCGGTGCGGCGCACCAGATCGGCGGCATCCAGGAAGCCCAGCTTCCACTTCTTCAGGTGGCGCACGACCGCCGAACGGTCGCCCGGTTGATTCCACTTCGCGTGACCCGGCAGCGTTCCGTGTCCTGATTCGGGCATCATGACCACCCAGTTGATCAGGCCGCCACCGATCGGGTACGTGACGAGGTCGACACCCTCTGGATCCTTGACGATCGCCATCGTGCGGCCGTCGAGGAACTCGCCTGGCGCCGCGCCCCTGAACATCTGCACGCCCGACCACAACAACGGATCGGGTTCCGAATGCAGTTGCGACCGCACCGCCGAATGAATGCCATCGGCGCCGACGAGCGCATCCGCTGTGAAGTCGCCGGCCGCCGTGTGCACTCGCACCCTGCTCCCGTATTCGTCGAAGCTGTGCAGCTCCGCACCCGTACGAACGGCATTGGGGCCGAGGCGATCTCGCAGTGCCGACAGCAACAACATCTGCAGCTGGCCGCGGTGCACCGAATACTGCGGATAGCCGTAGCCACCGTCGATTCCACGTGGCTCACGGAACAGCAGCTTGCCGTCGGTGTCGTAGTACGAGATTGAGGTGGGCGCGACGGCGACCTCAGACAGCTGGTCGCCCAGCCCGAGCTCATAGAGCTCGCTGACGGCGTGCGGCAGCAGGTTGATGCCGACGCCCAGTGGCCGCAGGTGCGAAGCGCGTTCGAGGACGATCGAGTCGATGCCGCGGGCGTGCAGTGTCAATGCGGCGGTCAGCCCGCCGATCCCGCCACCGGCAATCAATACTTCAGTCATGTCGTCTCCTTCCCTTCGATGTCCAGGGTTGGCGACGACGTTCTATAAGTCCAATATCGATCTGTGCCTGAAACTATAATCAATCGCTATGGAACTTCGGCAGCTCGAGTACTTCGTCGCCGTCGCCGAGGAGGCCAACTTCACCCGCGCGGCCGAGCGCATCCACGTCGCGCAGCCGGCGGTCAGCGCCCAGATCCAACGGCTGGAACGCGAGCTTGGCCAGTCGCTGCTGGACCGGTCGCGGCGCACCGTGCGGTTGACCGCCGTGGGGGAGGCCGCACTGCCGTATGCCAGGGCGGCGCTCGCCGCCGTCGCCGACATGCAGATCGCGGTCGACGAGCTCAGCGACTTGGTGCGCGGCACCGTCAGGGTCGGCACGGTGACGTCGCACAGCGTCGACATGCCGTCGCTGCTGGCCGACTTCCACGCCGACCATCCGAACGTCGAAATCACGCTCAGCACAGACACTTCCGACGCTCTCATCGACAAGGTGCGCAGCGGGGCGCTGGACGCGGCGATTGTCTCCGTCGGGCCCGATGAACGCCCCGACGGCCTCGAGATAGAGGTCGCCACCGACGAGGCCATTCAGGCGGCGGTGGCCCGGACCGACGAGCTCGCGTCTCGTAAGGCCATCCGGCTCACCGACCTGCGGGACCGACCGCTGATCGCGCTGCCCGTCGGCGCGGGCATCCGCCATCAGTTCGACACGGCATGCGCCAAGGCCGGGTTCACGCCGCACATCGCGTTCGAGGCCAGCACGCCGCTGGCGCTCGCCGATCTGGCGGAGCGCGGGCTCGGCGTGGCGATCGTGCCCGCGTCGGTACCGCGGGGTCGCGACGGGTTGCACGCGCTGACTATCGTTCCGCACCTGCGCGGACGGCTCGTTCTTGCCTGGCGGTCGGCCGGCCCGATGAGCCCGGCGGCGCGGGTGCTCGTCCAGAAGGCTGGGCGGCTACTGCGTGTAAGCGGTGGTGCATAGAGTAGGGCCGTGAGCCCAGCCAGTTCCGCAACCGAGAAGAAAACGGCACCCGAGGGTGCGGACCAGAAGCCGACATTGATGCTGCTGGACGGCAATTCGCTGGCTTACAGGGCCTTCTACGCGCTGCCCGCGGAGAACTTCAAGACCCAGGGCGGGTTGACCACCAACGCGGTCTACGGCTTCACCGCGATGCTGATCAACCTGCTGCGCGACGAACAGCCGTCACACATCGCCGCTGCCTTCGATGTCTCGCGGCAGACCTTCCGCGTCGACAAGTACCCGGAATACAAGGCGGGCCGGTCGGCCACGCCCGATGAATTCCGGGGCCAGATCGACATCACCAAAGAGGTGCTGGTCGCACTCGGCATCACCGTGCTCGCCGAGCCCGGTTTCGAGGCCGACGACATCATCGCCACCCTGGCCACCCAGGCCGAGGACGACGGATACCGCGTGCTGGTCGTCACCGGCGACCGTGACTCGCTGCAGCTGGTCAGCGACGACGTCACCGTGCTGTACCCGCGCAAGGGCGTCAGCGAGCTGACGCGGTTCACCCCCGAGACTGTCCTCGAGAAGTACGGACTGACGCCGCAGCAGTATCCCGACTTCGCGGCGCTACGCGGTGACCCCAGCGACAACCTGCCCGGCATCCCGGGCGTCGGGGAGAAGACCGCGACGAAGTGGATCGCCGAGTACGGCTCGCTGCAGGCGCTCGTCGACAACGTCGACACGGTCAAGGGCAAGGTCGGCGACGCGTTGCGGGCCAACCTGTCGCACGTGGTGCTGAACCGAGAGCTCACCGACCTGGTCAGGGATGTGCCGCTGGCGCAGACCCCGGACACGCTGCGGATGCAGCCGTGGGACCGTGACCAGATCCACCGCCTGTTCGACGACCTGGAGTTCCGGGTGTTGCGGGACCGTCTCTTCGAGACGCTGGCCTCGGCCGATCCCGAGGTGGACCAGGGCTTCGACGTGCGGGGCGGGGCGCTCGAGTCGGGCGAGCTCGGCGCCTGGCTGGCCGAGCACAGCCAGGGCAACCGCTCCGGGCTGGCGGTGGTGGGAACGCACCTGGCGTTCGACGCCGACGCCACCGCGCTGGCGATTGTCACCGCGGACGGCGACGGCCGCTACATCGACACCGCCACCCTGAACCCCGACGACGAAGCCGCGCTCGCCGCCTGGCTGGCCGACCCTGGCGCACCGAAGGCGCTGCACGAGGCCAAGCTCGCCATGCACGACTTGGAGGGCCGCGGGTGGACGCTGGCCGGCGTCACCTCCGATACCGCGCTGGCCGCGTACTTGGTCCGGCCGGGGCAGCGCAGCTTCGCGCTCGACGACCTGTCGCTGCGTTACCTGAAACGTGAGTTGCGCGCGGATAACCCTGAGCAACAACAGCTTTCGCTGCTCGACGACAGCTTGAACGAACCGGGGGGCGTCGACGACCAGGCCGTGCAGACCGTGATCCTGCGGGCCGGCGCGGTGATGGATCTCGCCGATGCGCTCGACGAGGAGCTGGCCCGCATCGACTCGTCGGAGCTGTTGGGCAACATGGAGCTGCCGGTGCAGCGGGTGCTCGCCGAGATGGAGACCGCGGGCATCGCTGTGGACCTCGAACAGCTGTCCGAGCTGCAGAGCGAGTTCGCCAACCTGATCCGCGACGCCGCCGAGGCGGCGTATGCGGTGATCGGCAAGCAGATCAACCTCGGATCGCCCAAACAGCTGCAGGTGGTGCTGTTCGACGAACTGGAGATGCCGAAGACCAAGCGCACCAAGACCGGCTACACCACCGACGCCGACGCGCTGCAGTCGCTGTACGACAAGACCGGTCATCCGTTCCTGCAGCACCTGCTGGCGCACCGCGACGCCACCCGGCTCAAGGTCACCGTCGACGGGCTGCTGAACTCGGTGGCCTCCGACGGCCGCATTCACACCACGTTCAACCAGACCATCGCCGCGACCGGCCGGCTGTCGTCGACCGAGCCGAACCTGCAGAACATCCCGATCCGCACCGACGCGGGCCGGCGGATCCGCGACGCGTTCGTCGTGGGCAAGGGCAGCCAGGGTGACTTTGCCGAGCTGATGACGGCCGACTACAGCCAGATCGAGATGCGGATCATGGCCCACCTGTCCCAGGACGAGGGCCTCATCGAGGCCTTCCGCACCGGGGAGGACCTGCACTCCTTCGTCGCTTCGCGGGCGTTTTCCGTGCCGATCGACGAGGTCACCGGTGAGCTGCGGCGCCGGGTCAAGGCGATGTCCTACGGGCTGGCGTACGGGCTGTCTGCCTACGGCCTGGCCGCGCAGCTGAAGATCTCCACCGAGGAAGCCAAGGTGCAAATGGAGCAGTACTTCGCCCGGTTCGGCGGCGTGCGCGACTACCTGCACGAGGTCGTCGACCAGGCCCGCAGGGACGGCTACACGTCGACGGTGCTGGGCCGCCGGCGCTACCTGCCCGAGCTGGACAGCAGCAACCGGCAGGTCCGCGAGGCCGCCGAGCGCGCCGCGCTCAACGCGCCGATCCAGGGCAGCGCCGCCGACATCATCAAGGTCGCGATGATCAACGTCGACAAGGCGATCAAAGACGCGGGCCTGAAGTCACGCATGCTGCTGCAGGTGCACGACGAGCTGCTGTTCGAGATCGCGCCGGGGGAGCGGGAAGCCCTCGAAAAGGTGGTCAAGGACGAGATGTGCAGCGCATACCCGCTGAACGTGCCGCTCGAAGTCAGCGTCGGGTTTGGCCGGAGCTGGGACTCGGCGGCGCACTAGGCGCGCGGTACCCGGCCAGCGACTGCAGTGCCGGTGCTGCTGCCCGTGCGGCCGCGACCCCGTTCACTTCTTCCTGCTGTAGGGCGAACACGCGGTGATCGCCGAAGCCGCGATCGATGCGGTCCCGCACAAAGGCCAGTTCCACCACCTGGGCGGCGAACTTCTTCACCGTTTTGCCCGCGGGCCGTCCCCCGAACCGGGTCGCCTCGTTGATCGCCAGCTTTCGACTGCGCAGCGAGCCCAGCCAGGTCGCCTCGTTCGGGGTGACCAGGCCTGCCCCGACCATGCCGGGCAGCTTCTCAGCGACAACTCGCTGCTCCCTGCGACGGCTCTGGATGCCGAGCACGATCACCAGCGCGAAGACCGGCACCATCCACAACGCGTAGACGAGGAGGTAGGCCTCGAAGCTCAGAAATGACGAGCCGTTCCACAGTCCGTGCATGACCACCGCTCCGGCGTAGCCCAGCACGATGCAGCCCACCTTGGCGAGGCTGTTTCGCTGCTGCAGCGCGAAGTACACGCCGACACCGAACATCGTCGTGAACAGCGAGTGCGCAAACGGACCCATGATGAGCCGAATCGCGGCGGTCAGGAGCGAATCGGACAGCGACTCGCCGTCGGCGATGTAGAGAATGTCCTCCAGCCAGGCGAAACCCGCCCCGACGAGCCCCGCGTAGACCAGGCAGTCGGTAAGCGAGTTGAGTTCGTTGCGGCGTCGGCCGGTAATCATGAGCAGCAGGAATAGACCCTTGGCCGCCTCCTCGGTCAGCGGTGCGCCGAGCACGACGGAAAACGAGCTGACTGACTCCGCCTCGCCTGGGTTGATCACCGACTCGGCGTAGATCTGGATGATCGAAGCAAGGACGACGGCGACCGATGCTCCCCAGAGGAACGCGAGCACGAACAGCCGCGGCGGCTCCGGCTCCCACCGGTCCAGCCACACGTAGGC
>JBKOYU010000129.1:0-2552 GCA_046725575.1 Actinomycetota bacterium
GGGGATGTCACGGCCGGGGCTGTCGAGCGCGGCGAGGGTGAACCGCAGCGCGTCGGCGCCGAACTCGTGCACCAGCTCCTCGGGGTCGAGGATGTTCCCCTTCGTCTTCGACATCTTCTGCCCCTCGGCGTCGCGCACGAGGCCGGTGAGGTGCACGACCGAGAAGGGCTCGGTGCCGGTGAAGTGGAGGCCGAACATCGCCATCCGCGCCACCCAGAAGAAGAGGATGTCGAAACCCGTGACGAGCACATCCGTCGGATAGAACGTGCGGCGGTCGACGGTGTCGTCGGGCCAGCCGAGGGTGGAAAACGGCCACAGCCCCGACGAGAACCAGGTGTCGAGCACGTCGGGGTCCTGGGTGAGCTCGCTGGTGCCCGCGAGCCGCGTCGCCTCGGCGAGGTCGTCGTCGCGGAGGCGACCCCCGATCGCTGCGCCAACGGCCACGCCGAGCTGCGCCAGGACGAGGACGTGCTCGACACCTGGTTCTCGTCGGCGCTGTGGCCGTTCTCCACACTGGGCTGGCCGGACCACACCGACGACCTGGCGAAGTTCTATCCGACCACGGTTCTGGTGACCGGCTACGACATCCTGTTCTTCTGGGTCGCGCGGATGATGATGTTCGGCACATTCGTCGGCGACGACCCCGCCATCACGCTCGACGGCAAGCGCGGTCCGCAGGTGCCGTTCGAGAATGTGTTCCTGCACGGCCTGATTCGCGACGAGTTCGGCCGGAAGATGAGCAAGTCGCGCGGCAACGGCATCGACCCGCTGGACTGGGTCGAGCAGTTCGGCGCCGACGCGCTGCGCTTCACCCTCGCCCGCGGCGCCAGCCCCGGTGGCGACCTGTCCATCGGAGAGGACCACGCCCGCGCGTCGCGCAACTTCGCCACCAAGCTGTTCAACGCCACCCGATTCGCGCTCATCAACGGGGCCAGCCCGGCCCCGCTGCCCGAGGCCGCCGAGCTGACCGACGCCGACCGGTGGATCCTGGGCCGGCTGGAAGAGGTTCGCGCCGAGGTGGATTCGGCGTTCGACAGCTACGAGTTCAGCCGGGCGTGTGAGTCGTTGTACCACTTCGCCTGGGACGAGTTCTGCGACTGGTATGTCGAGCTCGCCAAGGTTCAGCTGGCAGAAGGTGTGCAGCACACCACCGCGGTGCTGGCCGCCGTGCTGGACACGCTGCTCAAGCTGCTGCACCCGGTGATGCCGTTCGTCACCGAGGTGTTGTGGAAGACGTTGACGGCCGGAGAATCCATCGTCATCGCCGACTGGCCGCAGCCGTCCGGCTTCACCGTGGATCCCGTTGCGACGCAACGCGTCGCGGACATGCAGAAGCTGATCACCGAGGTCCGTCGGTTCCGCAGCGACCAGGGCCTCAACGACCGGCAGCGGGTGCCGGCGCGGCTGTCGGACATCGAGAACGCCGACCTCGACGCGCAGATCCCCGCCGTGCGGTCGCTGGCGTGGCTCACCGAGAGCGACAATTCGTTCAGCCCATCGGCCCACGTCGAGGTGCGGCTGTCGCGGGGCACGGTCGTCGTCGAGGTCGACACCTCGGGCACCGTCGACGTCGCCGCCGAGCGGCGCCGCCTCGAGAAGGATCTGGCCGCGGCGGAGAAGGAACTGGCAGGCACCACAGGCAAGCTCGGCAACGACGCCTTCCTGGCCAAGGCGCCTGCGGATGTCGTCGAGAAGATCCGTGCCCGCCAGCAGGTGGCCCGCGAAGAGGTCGACCGCATCACTGCGAGGCTGGCTAGCATCCAATGACGGACCCGGAGCCGCTTGGCCGGCGACATCCGGACGACGTCCCCACCCCGGACGAAATCGCCTCACTGCTACAGGTCGAGCACCTACTCGATCAGCGTTGGCCTGAAACGAAACTGGAGCCCAGCACCGCCCGAATCTCGGCGCTGATGGAGATGCTCGGCTCGCCGCAGCTCGGCTACCCATCGATCCACATCGCGGGCACCAACGGCAAGACGTCGGTCGCCCGGATGGTCGATGCGCTGTTGACCGCTTTCAACCGCCGCACCGGCCGCACCACCAGCCCGCACCTGCAGTCCGCCGTTGAGCGCATTTCCATCGACAGCAGGCCGATCAGCCCGGCGCAGTACGTGGCGACCTACCGAGAGATCGAACCGTTCGTCCAGCTCGTGGACCAGCAGTCGGAAGCGGCAGGCGGCCCGGCGATGAGCAAGTTCGAAGTGGTCACGGCCATGGCGTTCGCCGCGTTCGCCGACGCCCCGGTCGACGTGGCCGTCGTCGAGGTCGGCCTCGGAGGGCGCTGGGACGCCACCAACATCGTCAACGCGCCCGTCGCCGTGATCACGCCCATCGGCGTGGACCATGCGGACTATCTCGGCGACACCATCGCGGAGATCGCAGGCGAGAAGGCCGGGATCATCACCAAGCAGGAGGACGGCCTGGTGCCGACCGATACCGTCGCGGTCATCGGCCGTCAGGTCCCGGAGGCGATGGAAGTCCTTCTGGCGCAGGCGGTTCGCGCAGACGCCGCAGTCGCGCGCGAGGATTCCGAGTTCGCGGTGCTGGGT
>JBKOYU010000401.1:0-2503 GCA_046725575.1 Actinomycetota bacterium
GGCCATCGGTGAATCCGAGCAGCCACCGATCGGCGACGTCGAGACCCGGCGGGTCAACGGTCACCGGATGTTCGACTATGTCGCAACCACCTGGGAACCGGCCGCCGGTGTCGAGGTCGACAGGCACACGCTGACGACCGCGGACGGCGCGACGGTGGACCTGGCCTGGTACCACACGCCTGCGAGTAAGCCGGGCAGCGCGGTGCTGTACCTACACGGCGGCGGCATGATCTTCGGCCTCGAACATCTCGGCCGCGTCTACGACCTGGCGGTGCGCGAATACGTCGCCACATCCGGCGTGCCGATGCTGATGGTGGACTACCGGATCGCCCCTGAACATCCGCATCCCACACCTGTGCAGGACTGCTACGCAGCACTTCGCTGGCTCGCCGCCAATGCCGCGACGCTGGGCGTGGATACCGCCCGCATCGGGGTGATGGGCGACAGCGCCGGGGGCGGCCTCGCGGCAGGTGTGAGCCTGTTGGCCCGCGATCGTGGCGGCCCGCACGTGGCCCAGCAGCTGTTGATCTACCCGATGCTCGACGACCGCGCCCACACAGCCGACCCTCAGCTGCTGCCGTTCTTGACCTGGACCTACGACGACAACGTCACCGGCTGGGCGGTGCTGCTGGGCGAAAGCTCGGGCACCGACACGGTGTCGCCCTATGCCGCACCCGCCCGCGCCACGGACCTGACCGGGCTGCCCGACACCTACATCGACGTCGGCGACCTCGACATCTTCCGCGACGAGGACATCGCCTACGCGCGACGCTTGTCCGATGCGGGGGCGCCGACCGAGCTGCACCTGCATCCGGGGTGCCCGCACGCGTTCGAGGTACTCGCGCGCCGGGCGGACGTGTCGCGGCGAGCAATCGCCGATCGCCTCCGTCGCCTGCGCGCCTTCTAGCCACCGCAAAACCCTGACCCGCCAACGACATCCGTTTGGTAACGACAGCGCGTCCACAGCCGATATTTGGCTAGGAGCAGACGTATGCGTTCTCTCCGGTCTAGGGAATGAAAAGTCGCGGCCAGGCGTCTTCAGTTGGACGTCGGGGCCGCAAGATAGGAGTAAATACACGATGCGGCTGTCGAAATTTGTGTCCGCAGCCATGATCGTCGGTGCGCTCGGCTTCGGGGCCATCGGGCCAGGCGGGGCCGTCGCGTCCGCCGACCCGGTTGCGCCCGCACCGCTCAAGCCACACGACGATTTCTGCCCGCCATGGTGCGGCAATGGTAACGGCAACGGCAACGGGCCGGACTGGAAGCACTGGGACGGCGACAAGGGTCTTTGGTGGGCCAGCAATCGCCACGAGTGGTGGGACGACCGCATTGGTCCGCCGCCATGGGGCTGGGGCCCACCGCCGGCGTATCAGTGGGACGGT
The DNA here is from genome assembly GCA_046725575.1 of Actinomycetota bacterium. Lineage (GTDB taxonomy): Bacteria > Actinomycetota > Actinomycetes > Mycobacteriales > Mycobacteriaceae > Mycobacterium. The sequence goes on from JBKOYU010000401.1 coordinate 1,383, forward strand.
GGTCCGCCGCGCCCGTTCAACTACTGGGGCTACGACGTCAATCCCGTATGGAATGACGGCTTCGGCCAGTGGGGGATCTGGTTGTTCGGCCTCTGGATCCCGATCTTCGGCATCGGCGTCCAGTAACCGATCCGGTCACGCACCCTCGGGCGCCTCGACAACGGCTTTGATGCGCTCGAGGGTCGTGCGCATGTCACGGACGTTGCGCCGTTGGCGTAGCTGACCGCCCAACACCGAGAACAGCTTGGTGAACAGGCTGTCGGGCATCCGGAACGACTCGGTCACCTCGGTGCCGCCGTCGACCGGGGTGAGCCGGTAGTGCCAGGTGTTGGCGGCCGTGTTACCGACAAGCACGTCGAAACCGAATTCGCGCCCAGGCTCATAGGCAGTGACCCGGCAGGTGGTCCAGTACACCGGGCCGATCTCGTTGCGCTTTACGTGCCCACGGAACCGCGCGCCCAGCGCGGGCCCCGTGGCGTCGTCGAGCCATTTGGCCTCGAGCACCTCCGGCGAGAACCGGCCGGTGTTGCGGACGTCGGCGATGAGGTTCCAGATCTCGTCGGCCGGCGCCGACATGGTTACCGTCGCGGAACCCTGCATGACTACACCTCTTTCTGGTTTTCCCGCCCATGACGGTCAACGCGGCATCTGCGGACCGAGCGAGTAAATGTGGTCCGGCGTGAGCTCTTTGGTGATCGCGGTTGCCACCGTGGTGCTTGGCTCGCCGCCGTGATACTCGATGTCGGTGTTGATCAGGATGACCAGTGTGATCTGCTTCTGCGGCAGGTAGACCGCGACGGTTTGATAGCCGGGCAGGCTGCCGTTGTGCCCGATCCATCCGCCGAGATTGAAGATGCCCAACCCGTATCCGTCCTGCGGCGGCATCCCGGGCGATCCCACCGTCTGCAGCCGCTGCGTCTGCATCTCCGGGGTGAGTAGCTTCCCGGTGGCCAGCGCGGGCGCCCAGACGCGCATGTCGTCGAGGGTGGAGATCATCGCCCCTGCCGACCAAGCCCACGACGGGTCCCAGTCGGTAGCGGTGGCCTCCTTGCCGTCCGCCGTCTGCACCGTGTAGCCCTGCGCGTGCGGGTCGGGGAATGCATTGGTGGTCGGAAAACTGG
>JBKOYU010000829.1:0-1376 GCA_046725575.1 Actinomycetota bacterium
CTGTTCTCGGTGCCGATTTTCCTCGGCTGGATAGCGATCGTCGTGATCGTGAACGTCATCGCCCCCCAGCTGGAAAAGGTCGGTGAGGCGCACGCGGTGTCGTTGGCCCCCAGCGACGCACCGTCGCTCGAAGCGATGCAACGCATCGGTAAGACTTTCCAGGAGTTCGATTCCAACAGCTCGGCGATGATCGTTCTGGAAGGCGACCAACCTCTCAGCGACGCCGCGCATAGGTATTACGACGGCCTGATCGACAAACTGGAGGCCGACAAGAAGCACGTCGAACACATCCAGGACTTCTGGGGCGATCCGCTTACCGCCTCGGGTGCGCAGAGCGCCGACGGCAAGGCCGCCTACGTCCAGGTCTACATGGCAGGCAACCAGGGCGAAAGCCTGGCGAACGAGTCCGTGCAAGCGGTCCGTGACATCGTCAACAACAGCCCGCCGCCCCCGGGGATCAAGGCTTACGTCACCGGTCCTGCGCCGCTCACCAACGACCAGCACCACGCAGGCGACAAGAGCATCAGGCTGATCACGATGATCACCATCGGCGTGATCTTCATAATGTTGCTTTTCGTCTACCGCTCGATCGTCACCGTCCTGCTCGTCTTGCTGATGATGTTCATCGAGCTGGCGGCCGCCCGCGGAATCGTTGCGGCCCTTGGCTATTACGACTTGATCGGCTTGTCGACGTTCGCGGTCAACCTGCTCACGACGCTGGCAATAGCCGCGGGAACGGACTACGCGATCTTCCTCGTCGGCCGCTACCACGAGGCGCGCGAAAACGGCGAGGATCGCGAAACCGCCTTCTACACCATGTATCACGGCACGGCCCACGTCATTTTGGGGTCGGGCCTGACCATCGCGGGTGCGACGTTCTGCCTGCACTTCACGCGACTGCCCTACTTCCAAACGCTGGGCATTCCATTGGCGATCGGCATGCTCGTCGCTGTCGCGGCGGCGCTGACGATGGCGCCCGCGTTGTTAACCATTTGCAGTCGGTTCGGCCTGTTCGATCCGAAGCGGGCGATGAAGACTCGCGGCTGGCGCCGCATGGGTACCGCCGTGGTGCGTTGGCCCGGACCGATCCTTGCGGCGTCGGTGGCTCTGGCGCTCATCGGTCTGCTGGCGCTTCCGTCATACAAGCCGAGCTACAACGACCGCAATTATCTGCCCAAGGACATCCCGGCCAATCAGGGTTACGCGGCGGCCGACCGGCACTTCCCGCAGGCCCGGATGAATCCGGAGATGCTGCTGGTCGAGACCGACCATGATGTGCGCAACTCAGCCGACATGTTGGTCATCGACCGAATCGCGAAGGGAATCTTCCACATTCCCGGCGTCGGCAGGGTGCAGTCCATCACCCGGCCGGAGGG
>JBKOYU010000973.1:0-2757 GCA_046725575.1 Actinomycetota bacterium
GATCGGACGGTGCTGTGCGCCAGCCGCCACCTGGCCGAAGTCTGCAACGCGGTACCGGTTTTCGCGCCACCCGCCGATACCGGCGCTGATGCGTAGACCGACTGGCGTCCCCACCTACGAACCGGATCTGTATTCGGCGCAGGCGATCATCCACCCGCATCCGCACTATGCGCGGCTGCGGCGACTCGGTCCGGCGGTATGGCTGACCAAGCAGCGGGTCTACACCCTTCCGCGCTACGCCCAGTGCAAGGCGGTGCTACGCGACGACACGACGTTCATCTCCGGCGAAGGAGTCGGGCTGAACCGGGTCTTCAACCGGCTGTCTCGCGGCACAACGCTCAACAGTGACGGCGACGAACACGACCAGCGGCGCAAGCTCGTCGCGCATCGGCTCCTGCCACGGGCCTTGCGGACGATGAGTGACGTCGTAACCCGCCAGGCCGAGCAGCTGGTCGCCGAGGCAGTGCGACGGCAATACGTGGACGGTGTCACGGATCTGGCGACGGCGCTGCCGCTTTCCGTGGTGCCCGATCTCGTTGGCTGGCCGGAGGACGGCCGCCAGCACCTGCTGCGGTGGGGCGGAGCCACGTTCGATGTGCTTGGCCCGCGGAATCGCTATGCCCTCAAGTCGGTGCCGGCCGGCCTGCAGATGCTGCGCTTCTCCAAGGACGTGGTGCGCCACCGGTCGGTGATCCGCGACAGCATGGGTCATGACATCCTCGCCGCCGCCGACGCCGGGAAGCTTCGCCACAGCGAGTGCTCGGCGCTGATGATCGACTACCTCGTTCCGTCGCTGGACACCACCATCAGCGGAATCGCCAGTGCACTGGCACTCTTCGCTTCGCATCCGGACCAGTGGGATACGCTGCGCGCGGAGCCGTCCCTGCTGCCCAATGCGATCAACGAGGTGCTGCGGCACGAGTCGCCGTTGCGGGCGTTCAGCCGAAAGGTGCTGCAGCCGACTGAAATCGCGGGTATCGAGATCCCGGCTGGATCGCGGTTGCTAGTGCTGTACGCGTCGGCGAACCGCGATGAGCAGGAGTGGACAGACCCCGATGTGTTCGACATCCGCCGTAATGCCACGCGCCATCTCGGCGTCGGGCACGGCACGCATGCCTGCGCCGGGCAGGGGCTCGCACGACTCGAGATGCAGGCGATGCTCACTGCGCTGATGCAGCAGGTGAGCCGAATCGAACTCGCCGGTGAGCCGACATGGACGCTCAACAACATCATCCGCTGTTACGAGCGACTGCCGCTCAGGCTGATCTCGGCCTGAAGGGTCTCAACCGACACGGTCTCTGAAACAGCGCGCTTGGAGTCGGCGCGGCTGATGAACGCGGCCACCCTCTACGACTAAAGCTGGCCCGCGCCTACTGACTTGGGACGAGGACCACTCGGGTGCCGGAGGGTTCCTTTTGCGTCCAGACGTCCTCGACCTGACTCAGTGGCCGCCGTTCGGTCTGCAGATGCAGCCGGCCGTCAGCAACCATATCGAATAGGCGCGGCAGATGGTCAGCAGCTGCGCGAGCCCATGCGGCGGCTGGCACGCTGCCGAACCCCATGCCTACCAACTCAATTCCCGTGCTGCGCAAAATTCCGGCCCGCAGGGTGATACTCGGGCCTGCCATCTCCCCGATCTGCACGAAACGGGTGACGTGGAACGATGCATTCGGGTCGACGTTGCCCAACGCCGCTAACACCTGCTCGGCCGGCGAACCCCACAGATAGTCAAGTACCACGTCAAAGGGTTGCACCCGATGTTGTGCGGCAACGCACGCCGCTAAATCCTCTTCCAACGGTATTACGTCGTCAGCGCCAACAGTTTGCAGCCACTCGAGCCGGGCTGTGTTGCGGCCGGCCGCAACGACCCGTCCGGCACCGAACGCCGCTTTGGCCAGTTGCACCGCCAGTGAGCCGGTGACGCCGGTGGCCCCCAGTACCAACACATGCTGGCCCTCTTGCATATGGGCGCGATGCTCGAACGACAACCAGGCGGACAGGGCGGGGTTGGGCACCGCCGCGGCAAGTACAGGATCGATGCCCTCCGGCAATTCGACGGCCGCCGCGGGGTTGATGAGGGTCTTCTCGGCCATCATTCCCTGCCCAGGCAGCGCGTTGGCATAGACCAATCGCCCGTCGTCGAGTCGGGCAACCCCGTCGACGCCGGCGACGCTGGGCAGCGGCAGTCGCGCGCTGTTGTAGTGCTTGCCCGACACCAGAGCACGGTCGAGGTTCTTCAGCGCCGCGGCTTCGACCGTCGCCACGATCGCGCCCTCGCGGGCCTTTGGGTCGGGAAATCGGCATACTCGGGTGGTTTGCCCAAGGCTTTTACAACTGCGGCTTTCATTCGTTCCTTCCTGTCGGGGACCGAACAGCGTCACCGCAACGTCAAACGTATGCCGCTTCAGTGGTTTGGTGTGCCGCCGTGCGTGTTCGTTTTGGCGCTGCGGCTCTTACCGCTGTGCGGGACTGCTCCAATGACTTAAGCCCGCCGAATGCGTGAGCGGTCACGGTGGGGCGGGATCATGGCGACACCGCCATGCCGGGCCCGACAACCCCACCGCCGTCGAGTGGTGCTTTGACCACCGGTGAAGCTGATATGACCACGCTCGTAGCCGGCTGGCTACCCACGCCAGTTTCTTGCACGGCGGTCGAGCCGGCACCCCCAATGCTGGATGACGATGTCGCCTCGGCCACCCCGCCATCAGAGGCCGCCGCGACACCCATACCAAAAGGGCTAGTGCCCCAGCACTGGAC
>JBKOYU010001151.1:0-3857 GCA_046725575.1 Actinomycetota bacterium
GCATAACGAGGACGTCATTGTCGACGGCGATCATGCCTTGCGTTCGTAGGCCGCGTCCCGGAGGTGTCCCCATGACGCGTCGCGAAACGCGGGCTGGAGCCCGCGACCGTCGACACTGGCATCCGTGAGCGCGAATGTTGATTCACGGGAGCGCTGCTTGATCACGGTGCGCAAGCCTGTTTCGATCAGCTCCCGCAGCGTGGTCCGCTGGCGACGGGCAAGTTCCTGTGCGTCACGTAAGAGGTCGTCGGGCAGGTTAACCGTGGTCTTCATATATCGCCAACCATATTGCTCAAGCCGCACAGCGATAGCCGTGCTATTTGGCATCGGTTGATATGCCCGCCCGCAGGGCCGAGAACGCCTCGTCGATGAGCGCGACGGGGTCTGCGTCATCGCTTTCAGCCCACGCCATCATCGCCACGCCGACCGCGCCCAGCGCGGCGGAGGCCTGAACCATGGCGGCAAGGTCGGGTTCGGACAGCCCGGCGCGGCGGGCGAGCGCGCGGGCGAACAGGTCGCGGGTGGCGTCCTGGGCGATGACATTTCGCGATCGCAGGACTGGGTTGTTCAGGACGAGCCGGGTCCGCTGGAGGAGCGCATCCCGGTCGGTGGTCACTATCGCTTCCAGTCCCGCGCGAATTGCCTTGTGCAGAGCGGTCAGTGGCGGTTCTTCTGGCGGTCGCGCGGCGATCAATTCTTCGAGCCGCGGGTCATACTCGTCGTACTCGACGACTGCCTCTTTGCGCGGAAAGTACCGGAAGAACGTCATGTGGGATACGCCCGCCGCGGCGGCAATCTCTTCGACCGTCGTTGCGTCGTACCCCTTTTCGGCGAAGAGCCGCAGCGCGTGGTCCTGGATTGACTGTCGCGTCGCAGCCTTCTTCTGCGTTCGCCAGTCGGTTGTCACCGTGTCAGCACTTCCGTCCGTTTGCCCAGCGCGTCGTCCAGCCACGCTTGCAGTCCGGCCGCCTCGGTGCCCCTCCATGCGAGATGGCCATCGGGTCGCACCAGCAGCGCTTCCCCGTCGCCGCGCAGTGCCACCACGTCGCCGAGTCGCTCTCGCGCAACATCGGCCAGCGGCTCCGGCCCCAACAGCGCCCACCCGGGACCGAGCGCGTCGTACAACCGCGCGGTGGTCCCGTCGGCGCGGATACGTGTCCGGTCCGGAACTCGATCCCCTGGCCTCAACCCGGGCAGCCATGCCCGACGCCGCGCGCCGAGTGGTCCGCGCCGGTACGAAACGTGAAGCAGGGACGCCTTTTCCGCGATGAGACGTTGCACCCAACCGCGGTTCATCAACGGGATGGCGACGCGGTCACGCAGGAGCCGGCTGATCCAACTCTGGCCGACGACAAACTCGGTGACGCCACTTGTCGACTTCAGTACATCCTTGGCGATCGGCCGTCGTTCGGCCTCGTAGGTGTCGAGGAGGGCGGCATCCGCGCGGCCAGACATGACTAGCGCGAGTTTCCACGCCAGGTTCTCGGCGTCGCCGATGCCGGTGTTCATGCCTTGCCCGCCCAGCGGGCTGTGGATGTGCGCCGCGTCGCCGGCGAGCAGGGTACGCCCGCGCCGGTAGCTGTCGGTGATTCGACGGTGGATGCGGAACGATGAGGTCCACTCGATCGAGTTGATGCTGCCGCCGATCTCCGCAGCCAATCGCTCTCCCAGGTAGGCGATGATCTCGTCACGCGACGGATCATCGGGGCATCCCGGCGGAGCGGCGGTCATCAGTCGCCACAGGTCGACACCCGGCAGCGGGAAGGCGACAAACATTTGTGTTCCGCGCAGCCACCCGTACGTGTTGTCCCGCGGCCGGTCGATGTCGGCGTGCACGTCGGCGAGCAAGAAGTGCTCGATCAACGGGACGCCGGGGAAGTCGACGCCCATGCTCTTGCGGACCACGCTGTGCGCGCCGTCGGCGCCAATCACCCAGCCGGCCCGGACTTCGTCGCCGTTGCTGAGGCGCAGTTGGACGCCATCGGGCCCGGCGATGACGTCAGCGACGCCTCGATCCCATTCGACCGATCCACCGAGAGTCGCGAGCCGATCGCGCAATGCCGCCTCAATGTCGGCCTGCGACATCAGCAATGCCGTCTTCCCGCCGAGCCGCTGCATTGACTGCTCGATCCGCAACCGGGCCAGCTCCCGGCCGTTGACAGTAATGACCACGGAGTGAATCGCCAGACCGCGGTCCGGCAGGTCATCGAGGGCGCCTAGCCGATCGAGCACCTCGACGCCGCGCGGCTGCAGTCCGAGCGCCCGAGACGTCACTGCCGGGCCCGCGGCCTTGTCGAGCACCCGCACATCGACGCCGGCCGCACGCAACCCGCACGCCAATGCGAGGCCCGTCGGCCCGGCTCCCACCACGATGACATCGGTCCCCATGCCGCCTCCTGCGCTGTGTTAGTCACTAACATGTTAGGCGGCTAATATCTGGGTGGCAACGGGTCACGTTAGGGTGAGCCCGTGGCCGAGACCGCGCCGCTGCGCGTGCAACTGATCGCCAAGACCGACTTCTTGGCGCCGCCGGACGTGCCGTGGAGCACCGACGCCGACGGCGGTCCGGCGCTGGTGGAGTTCGCCGGCCGCGCGTGCTACCAGAGCTGGTCGAAGCCCAATCCGAGGACGGCGACCAACGCCGCATACGTGCGCCACATCATCGACGTCGGCCACTTCTCGGTGCTCGAGCACGCGTCGGTGACGTTCTACATCACGGGCATCTCGCGGTCCTGCACACACGAGCTGATCCGGCACCGCCACTTCTCGTATTCGCAGCTGTCGCAGCGGTTCGTCCCCGAGCACGACTCCGAGGTCGTCGTGCCGCCGGGGATGGAGGACGACCCGGAGTTGCAGGAGATCTTCAAAGCCGCCGCGGACGCCAGCAGAGCCACCTATACCGAGCTGCTGGCCAGGCTGGAGGCCAAGTTCGCCAACCAGCCCAACGCGGTGCTGCGGCGCAAGCAGGCGCGCCAGGCCGCGCGCGCAGTGCTGCCCAACGCCACCGAGACGCGCATTGTGGCGACCGGAAACTACCGGGCGTGGCGGCATTTCATCGCGATGCGGGCCAGCGAGCACGCCGACGTCGAAATCCGCCGGCTGGCCATCGAATGCCTGCGACAACTGATCGACCTGGCCCCTCAGGTGTTCTCCGACTTCGAGATCTCGACCCTGGCCGACGGCAGCGAGGTGGCGACCAGCCCGTTAGCCACGGAGGCGTGACCGGCGCCGGCCGTATATTGGCGCGGAACCGTGAGGTCGAGCGGGTAATCTTGGTGTCCGTGAGCACCAGCGGATACGACGTGACGGCCCGATTGGGCACCGTGCTGACCGCGATGGTGACTCCGTTCAAGCCCGACGGGTCGCTGGACACCGATGCCGCGGCCCGCCTCGCCACCCATCTCATCGACTCCGGCTGCGACGGCCTGGTGCTGTTTGGCACCACGGGGGAGTCGCCGACCACCACCGACGACGAGAAGATCGCGCTGCTGCGCGCGGTGGTGGAGGCGGTCGGCGACCGGGCGCGGATCGTCGCCGGGGCGGGCAGCTACGACACCGCTCACAGCGTGCATCTGGCCAAGGCCTGTGCGGCCGAGGGCGCGCACGGCCTGCTGGTGGTGACGCCGTATTACTCGCGCCCGCCGCAGTCGGGTCTGGTGGCTCACTTCACCGCGGTCGCCGACGCCACCGATCTGCCGGTGATTCTCTACGACATTCCGCCGCGGTCGGTCGTCGCGATCGAGTGGGACACCATCCGCAAGCTGGCCGAGCATCCGAACATCGTGGCCGTCAAGGACGCGAAGGGCGACCTGCACGGCGGCGGGCAGATCATCGCCGACACCGGGCTCGCGTACTAC
>JBKOYU010000548.1:0-3447 GCA_046725575.1 Actinomycetota bacterium
TGCCGCTGCCGGGCAGCACCCGGGCCAGGGTCTGGGTGATGACCTGCCCGATCTTCTCCTGATGCAGCGCGCTCGACAGGCCGATGACCGCGATGACGAGCGGGATGAACGTCAGGCAGAATTGCAGCGCGAGCGCGCGCGCGTTGGTGAAGCCGTCGGCGTACCTGAAGCGGATGAACGAGTCCTTGACCAGGTTCCGGCGCCCGTACCGCCGCAGGGTCGTGACAGCGTCGTCGGCGGAGAGCTCGTCGCCGGACATGGTCGTCGTCTCCGGCACGCGCGTCGCTGTGCTCATCTCAGGCTCCCCATGGTTAAGCGGCCGTCGCCACCGGCTGCGGCACGCGGATGACCAGAGCGCCGGGCTCGATCCGCGCGTCGAGATTCCGCCCGTGGTCGATGACCTCGCCGTCCATCTGCCGGGGCACGATTCGGTTGGCCTCGACCAGGACCGAGCAGCCCCGGAAGCGTTCGAGGTGGGGATCCCGCGTGCGATGGCGGCGAAGCACCCGCCACGCCAGCCGGATCCAGTCGCGCAGCGTCCGCGGCGCCACGACGACCACGTCGAGCAGGCCGTCGTCCACCGCCGCGTCCGGCAGCAGCTCAAGCCCGCCCTGCAGCCGCCCGACGTTGCCGACCAGCACCGTGCGTGCCAGCCGGCGCAGCGGCGGGCCGTCGTCGATGCGCAGCCGCACCCGCATCACTGGGTCGCGCAGGTGTCGGAGGGCGCTGGCCACATAGGCCGGCCAGCCGGCAAATCGTTTCATATCTTCCGTGGCGTCGGCCATCATCGCCGCGTCGAAGCCGATTCCGGCCATGACCGCGAACGGCTGGTCGGCGACCCGGCCGAGGTCGATGCGCCGGTCGACACCGTTGACGGCCACCGCGAGCGCGTCGGCCAACCGAGTCGGCACGCCGAGGTTGCGGGCGAGCAGGTTGCCGGTGCCGAGCGGGACGACCGCGACCGGCACGTCCGTGCCGGCCAGGGCGCCGAGGCAGGCCATCACGGTGCCGTCGCCGCCGCAGATCACTACGAGTTGGACGTCGGCCGCCACGGCGGCCTCGGCCATGCCACGGCCCGGATCCTCAGGCGTGGTCTCCAGCCACAAGGGTGTTGAGCAGCCGGCGGCGGCCAGCGTCTTGTCCACCGGCTCCCGCAGGTCCGGCACGTCCGCCTTCGCCGGGTTGACGATGACCGCGGCGCGCATCATCCGCTCACCAGGCGTCTGTCGGCGTCGACGGCAGGGTGGCGCCGGCCGCCGGCATCATGGGTGCGCACGTAGAAGATGACGACGGTCAGCCAGATCGCGCCGAGCAGCACGCCCACGAGCACGTCGGTCGGGTAGTGCATACCCCGATACACACGGCTGCTGGCTATCAGCAGCGGCACCGCTGCGCAAACGACAACCGCGACCATTTTGATCCACCGGTGCCGGCTATGCCAGAGGATGATCGCGGCAACCGCGCCGTAGAAGCACACGGCAGCAGCAGTGTGGCCTGAGGGGAACGACGAGGTCGGCGGCGCTTCATCGAGGTGCGGCACGCTCGGCCGCGGGCGGTCGATGAACAGCGTCGTCGCCACGAATATGGACGTCTCGCCGACCACCGCGTAGATCACAACCAGCGACTCGCGCCAGCGGCCGAACTTCCACCGGAACACCGCCGCGGCGAGCGCCGTGAGAGCGATGATCGTCGGCGTGGCCGACAGCATCGTGATGAGTTCGCTTTCCGAGACACCCTCTTGCTGGCGATACTCCACGAGCCGTCTCGGCACCTCGGCGTCCCACCTGCCGATCGCCGTGGACGGGAGCACCTCGGTGACCAGAAAACCCAACCCCACCATCAAGGCGACGAGGCAAGCGGCCGGCACGAGGAGCCACCTGACGTCCCGGACGATGCCACGGATACCTTGTGAGAGCACCTCCTGGAAGTACCCGCGGCGGCGTCAATTACTCCCTGAGCATGATCGGATCGGTGAACCGGCGGGGTCACCGCCGCGCCGCGGGCTGCTCGGCGGTGCCGACTTCGGCCGGCCGCTCGACCGGTTGCCCGGTCTCGCGCCGCCATGCGACGTAAGCCCACGTCGTCACGGCCACCCAGCCAATGCCGAGCGTGATGCCGGCCAGGACATCACTAACGAAATGGACGCCGAGCACGACACGCGCGAGCGCGACGGCGCCGACGATCAAGGCGGCCGCGATGACGGCGGCGACCCGGCCGCCGCGCGGCAGGAAGCGGAGGGTGATGAGGAGCAGCAGGCAGCAGCCGATCGACGCCCCGAGCGCATGGCCGGAAGGGAACGACAACCCGGGCGCCGTCGAGACCGGATCCGGCAGCACCGGGCGAGCCCGGCCGACGATCACCTTCAGCACGAAGCCGAGCGCGGCGCCGCCGAAGACCGTGACGGCGAGCCACGTCGCATGGTGCCGTTCGCCTCGGATCAGGTACACCAACGCGATCACCGTGAGCACGACGCGGAACACGTTCGGATCAAAGACGTCGCTGACCACCTCGGCCGCGCGCGCCAGCTCCGGATGAGCGGCGTCGATCCGGTAGAACGTCTCCGCGGCGGCGGTGTCGAGACTGCGCAGCGGCGGCCAGCCGGCGCGGACGAGCAACAGGAGTAGCGCGAACGTGACCGCGGCGACGAGCGTGCCGACCAGGCCGGCGCCCAGCCGCAGCCCGAAGCGCTCGTCGGCGGCGCACAGATGGCGGTGAATAGCCCGCCCCAGCCGCTTCGACATGCCTTTTCGTGTTCCCCGGACGGCGGCTCAGTACACCCGGTGAGCCGGCGCGCTGGGCGCAGACTCGGCGTCAGGAAGGTCGACTGAGCGGCACGCGGCCTACTTCGTCCAGCGCATCCGAGCCACGGGGCTGCTCGAAAAGCACCTCGGCGCTGCGGCCGTCCACTTGCAGGGTGGCGATGGTGTTTCCGAACAATGGACCGCAGGTGTTCGCCCAGGACAACGGAAGCGGGGGGATGCCGCGTCGGCGTGCCCACCATCGGGTGAGCGTGGCCGCGGGACGTGTCCAACCCAGCGTGAACCCCGGTTTGAGGAACAGCGGCACATAGTTGTGCACCGGCGAGCACACCAGTTGATGCACCGTCGCGCCCGCCGGTCGGGCAGAACCACCCGCCCACTCGGCACGCGCAGCATAGCTGTGGTGCACGTCGCCGGACAGCACGCTGACGGTCGTGGGTCCGTTGGGATGGCCGGCGACGCGGGCGATCACCTCGGCCAGCCGTACGAAGGACTTGTAGAACGCCGGCCAGTGGTCGAAATCAACTGCCCTGCGGGTCTTTTCGGCAAGTCTGCCGCGTCGTCCGGGCCGGTCGGCGTTTCGTTCGTTGATCGCCTCCAGGTCTGCGATGGCGGGCGGCATCAGCCACGGCACCGACGAGGCCAGCATCAAATGGTCCAGCTTGTCGAGGCCGTCGGTGGCCTGGGT
>JBKOYU010000340.1:0-4081 GCA_046725575.1 Actinomycetota bacterium
GGCGTAGTCGAACCACAATGGCATTTGCCGGAGAGCTGTCCGCCGCCTACGGGGACCGCGTTCAACTGTGGCCGGGCGACGAGAAGGGACGTTTCGATCTGGGGGCGGCTCTCAAAGAGCCGGCGGATGAAACCCTCGTGTATTGCTGCGGCCCGGAACCGCTTCTGTCCGCGGTCGAACAGAGCTGCGGCCACTGGCCAGAGGGCAGCCTGCGCATCGAGAGATTCGCTGCCAAGGCGCCCGCCCCCGACTCAGACGGCGAAGCGCTCGACACCTTCCAGGTGGTATGCCAGCGCTCCGCGGTGACCGTCGACGTGTCAGCGGATGTGTCGATCCTGGAAGCGCTGGAAGACGCAGACGTTCCGATTCTGTCCTCGTGCCTCGATGGCATCTGCGGCACATGCCAGGCGACCGTCGTGGAAGGCACACCGGATCATCGCGACTCCATGCTCACCGACGCCGAACGCGCCTCCGGCAACATGATTTTGACCTGCGTGTCGCGGTCGCGTACGGAAAGGCTGGTGCTTGACCTATGAACGCGAACTACCCCACAAAATGCTGGTATGTGGCCGCCACCTCAGAGGAACTCGGTGATGACCCACTGAGTCGGCGGTTGCTGGATCGCGATGTTGTCCTATGGCGATCCGACGACGGTCAGGTCATGGCGTTCGACGACCGCTGCGCCCATCGCAGTTTCCCGTTATCGGACGGCCGGGTCGAAGGCGACCGGCTCGTCTGCGGGTATCACGCGTGTACCTACACGCCCGACGGGCGCTGCGTACAGATTCCGACACAACATGCTGTTCCAGCAGGAATGCGGGTGCGGACTTACCCGATTTTAGAAGAGTCGCCCTTCGTCTGGATCTGGATGGGCCCACCAGCGACCTCTTCCGGCCGCCGACCACCGCACACACCCTGGCTCACCGACACTAGATGGTCGACGTTTACCAACGCCTGGCTCGTGAAGGCGAATTACCTCATGCTGCACGAGCACTATCTCGACTTCTCCTATGCCCCAGTGGTGCACCGCGACGACGTCCCGCCGGGGCTCGATCGCCTCCCGATGTTCCACGATGTCGAAGTCACCGAGACAACGGTTTCCTACACGCGGTTGCTTCCAGAGGCCCCGCTTGCGAAATGGGAAGCCGACGCCACGGGACTGGACCCTGCACGCGGGTATTCCCGGCGTGAAAGTGGGACCTTCGCCTCACCGGCGATGCACATTCAGCGGTGGGAGATCGAGGCCGAGCTTCAGAGCTACGCCCACGTGCGGACACATGCGATCACTCCCGAAACAGCAACGTCGACACACGTTTTCATGCAGGCGTCGCGGAACTATGCGCTGGACCGTGACGCAACTACGACGGTGCTGCAGTCTTTCGTCGACGAACTCATCCGCCGCGACTCAACCATCCTGGAAGCGGCCGCTTCCCGGGTGGGTTACGACGGCTGGCAATCAAGCGTCGAGTTCCAGGCCGACGCCGCCGCATTACGCGCGCGACACATCGTCGCGGTGATGCTCGCCAAGGAAGCGGGCCGCTCGACGCTTCGGCCAGGCCTTTCTAAGACGAAACAGCCTGATAACGGCCGAAATTCGGCATCTTTCGAAAACCTTTATCCATCATCGATTGCCAAAAGGAGCTCGTCATGACCACTCTATCCAATCCTGCCGAGACAGACCTGTCCAAGGTTGACCTGACCGACCTTGCCTACTTCGAGGACGGCCCACCCTACGAGCTCTTCGCCCGCATGCGCGCCGAGGCAAGCCCGCACTGGAACGCGTTGGAAGGTGACGAGCCCGGCTTCTGGTCCTTCACACGAGCCGCCGACATCCAGGCCATCAGCCGCGACCCCGCCACCTTCTCTTCGGCCCGCGATGGCGTATTCGCGACGGCGCGGGGCGCGGTGCCCGTTGAGGTGCTGCGAGAGGTCATCCTTGGCATGGATCCACCTCGGCACACCCAGCAGCGCAACGTCGTCCAGGCCGTCTTCACACCCAAGCTCATCCGACAGAAAGAGGCCGACATTCGGAATGTCGTGACGGAGCTCATCGATGAGGTGATCGAGAAGGGAGCCTGTGACTTCGTCCGTGACATCGCCGTCGAGATGCCGTTGCGCGTGATTGCCGACATGCTCGGCGTCCCGCAGGACGACCGTATGCAGCTGTTCGAATGGACGAACAGGCTATCCGAGGCTGCGGCCACCTCCAATCCGGAAATGGGTCTCGGCGCCCTGCTCGAGATCGGTAACTACTTGACCGGCCTTACCGCCGAGCGAAAGGCCAATCCGGGCGACGACCTCGTATCGCGGTTGGTCACAGCGGAAGTCGATGGCGAGAGCCTTTCCGAGGCCGAGGTCACCTTCTTCTTCGGCATACTGATGTTCGCCGGCAATGACACCACACGGAACACCGCCTCCGGCGGCATGCGGGCGCTCATTGAGAACGACGGTGAGCGTCAGAAACTGCTTGGTAATCCCGGCGCGATACCGAACGCCGTCGAAGAGATGCTGCGTTGGGTCACGCCGGTCATCTACTTCACCCGTGTTGCGCAGTGCGACACCGAAGTGGGCGGCCACCAAATTCGTGAGGGTGAACGGGTTGCTATGTGGTACTCGGCCGGTTCCCGGGACCCGGCGCTGAACGACGACCCCGAAAGGTTCGACGTGTCCCGCGAGAAGCCGCCACACCAGGCATTTGGTGGCGGCGGCGCGCACTTCTGCCTGGGGAATCCGCTCGCGCGACTCGAACTGCGCATCCTCTTCGAGGAGGTGATGCGGCGGATGCCGGACATGCAGATCTCGGGACCGATCACCCGCCTGACGTCAAACTTCTCCAACGAACTCACCTCGATGCCGGTCACCTTCACCCCCGGCAAGCGCGAAGGTGCCGTGAGTAGCTGAGACTGCGTCGTTTAATCTATAGTAAAAAGTCTGGATTCTGTCGGCGGGTTCGCACGAGGGGGCAAAACCGCTGCGGACTCACAACAATATTTTGATCCCTATTAGATTTGAACGCTGGGGGAAGGACTGCCCGATGTCACGGATGAGAAGGTGAGCACCACCGACGCCGGACCGCTGGAGTGGGGAACCGCCGGCGAGCTGACTCCGCTCGACACGGTGATGTGGCGAGCGGATACGGACCGGGCGATGCGGTCAACGGTCATGGCAGTCGAGCTGCTCGACACCGAACCCGACTGGAACCGGCTCGTCGACGCCCACGAGTGGGCCAGCCGGATGGTGCCTCGACTCTGTGACCGGATCGCCGAGCCCTTGGGTTTTGTCGGCACCCCGATGTGGGTTAGGGACCAGGATCTGGATCTGCGCTATCACTTGCGTCGGTACCGCCTTGGCGGAAAAGGGGACTGGTCAGACCTGCTCACCGCAGCCGCGCAAATTGCCATGACACCGTTTGACCGCACCCGGCCGCCCTGGGAAGCGGTGCTCGTTGAGGGCTTGCCCGATGGCAAAGCGGCGTATCTACTGAAACTGCATCATGCGCTGGCCGACGGGCTGGGGTTCAGGCAGTTGTTGTCCCAGCTGCATTCTCGGCAGCGGGCTCACCAACCCGACAAGCCGCAGCCGGCCGCGCCCACGACTGCCAAACCATCTCCAGCGGATTTCGTAATGCGCGAACTCAAGCATGACCTCGGCGCGGTGCCGACGGTGATCGGTGGCGCGACTGCCATGGTCCGCAAGGGCTTTCGCGATCCACTGAGATCGGCTCGGGGCGTGATTCGATATGTCGATTCGGCCCGGCGGGTGCTCTCGCCACCAGACGTACCGGGATTGCCGGCGCTGTCGGCCCGCGGGGGTTCCTGGCAGTTCGTGGCTCTCGACCCAGCGCTAGATGATCTGCGTGCCGCGGCCAAATCCGCGGGCGGCTCGGTCAACGACGCGTTCTTGGCCGCCCTGCTCGCCGGTTTTCGGCTCTACCACGATGAACTGGGCGTGGCACTGGACGGGGACGCGGCGATGCCCGTGTCAGTGCCGGTGTCGGTACGCCGCGACGATGACAGTCCTGGGGGAAACCGCTTCGCCCCGGCGCGCCTTGTCGCTCCGGTCGGCATGGCCGACCCCGCCA
>JBKOYU010000097.1:0-10503 GCA_046725575.1 Actinomycetota bacterium
GGGCAGATCAACCTGCTGGGTCTGCGCCCCCTGGTTCGTGCGGAGATCAAGTGGGGCCTGTTCATGCACACGCAGCGGGTCCGGCCGACCCGATGGGACCTGGGTTGGATCCGCTCGCTGGTGGCCACCTGTCGCGAACAAGACGTCGAGACGTAGATCGGCTTCCCGCTCGGTGCCGGCGGATCCGCTTACTTTACCGGTGCGATCGTCAAGGAGATCCTGCACGAGCTGCGACTGGTCTACTTCACCCCAGCCGAGACCAAGGACGCCGGTTTCATCGAGACCGACCACTTCGGCGTGCGCTTCGATCAACGCGCCAGCCTCGTCGATCTGACCGGGATCCCGCAGCGCTGGATGCGAGACCTGGTCTGGGACTACCTCGCCGCTATGCTGCAGTCACCGCGCTGCCCCCGGTCCGGCGGCGTCATCGACGGAATCCGCAGGGCAGCAATCGAACTGGGTGCTTTCCTGGAGATCGACGCACCCGACGGCGGGAACGACCCCACCGTGCTGGACGGCGAGCACATGCGCCGGTTTGTCGCCGACCAGCGCCGCCGCGAACGCGACGGGCTGCCGTCGCTGGCGATCAAGCAACCCGGTGGAAAGACAAGCACCGTCACCACCGTGACCCGCTCGATCGTGTTCAACGCCCTGCACAAGACGCTGCGCGATGCGCTGGACACCGGTGCGGCCGACCAGATCGGTTTGGCTCGCGAGTTCATCGTCGCCGTGCCCACCGCCGGGGCCACCACCGGACGAACCCCGCGCCGCCCGTTCCCCGACGAGGTGGCCCACGCGCTCGCCGACGAGAACAACCTGCGCCAGCTCGCCGACGTCTACGATCCGCAGGACCGCGGCCTGCGCGACATGTGGGAAATCACCGTCACCACCGGGCGGCGCATAGGCGAGGTGCTGCAGGTCCGCTGGGACTGCCTGGGCCGCTACGGTGGGCTGCCGATGTTCTGGCACGACCAGACCAAGGTGGGTAACTACGACGCCGCGATCCGCATCCCCGAGCGGCTGCACGACGTTATCGCTGAGCGGCAACGCAAGACCCTCGACCGCTTCTGCGGTCAGCATGGTCACCGGCCCGTCGGCGCCGAACGCGCCAGGTTGGCGCTGTTCCCGACCACCCACCGCAACCACGACGGCACCGTCGCGCTCACCTACCAATGGTTCCACAGCCGGTTCCGCGATTGGATTGACGAACTCGACCTCGGCCACTACGTGCCCCATCAGGCCCGCCACACCCTGGCCACCAACCTGTTGCGCGCCGGGGCCAGCCTCACCCACATCCGCCGATATCTGGGCCAGGTCAGCGACCGGATGGCCGAACACTATGTGCACCTATCGAATTCGGACCTCGAGGACGTGCTGCAGCAGGTCTGGGTGGCCGGGCCCGGCACCGCCAACCCGGGCGAACTCCTCAACGGCACCGTGAGCCCGATGACCCGTGAGCAGGCCCAAACTTTGGCGATCGACCTGTCCCGGCGTAGCACGCCGGCCGAAGGTGGTTTCTGCACCTTCCAGCCGGTCGTCGACGGTGGAGCCTGCCCCTGGAATCTGGATTGCCACAACTGCGACAAGTTCGTGCTATCGGGGGCGGATCTGCTGTATTGGCGGCGCAAACGCGAACAGTGGCGGCAACTGGCCGAGGGCGCGCCCGATGACGCCACCGCCGACTATCTGCACCGCTATTTCGAGCCCACCGCTCGCGCGATTGACGGGCTGGAAAGTGCACTGGCCGGGCTCGGGCTCCTGGAGCAGGCGCTCGCCTTGGACCTGCGCAAGCCACAGGACTACTTCCGACGAGTGTGGTCGACCGCGTTTCGCGCCGCCGATCTTGCCGACACCGCCAGCCCTGCCAGCGACGACAACAGCCACACCGACGACGACCAGGAAGCATGTGCATGAGCGAGCCCGCCTGTCCCGCACCGCGCACCGCCGCCGCACTGGCGGCGCGGCACCGCGATACTCAAGCCGCACTCGGCCGTGTCCGCGACACCATCGCACGGCTACGCCGGGAAAAGACACCCGTGAGCGTTGCTGTCGTGGCCCGTCGCGCGGGTGTATCGCGGACGTTCCTCTACACCAATCCAGACGCGAAAACCGCTGTCGCTGACGCAATCCGGGAGGCCGGTCACCAACGTAGCCGACTGCTTGCCGAGGCCGACGATTCACGTGAAGCGCTCTGGCGTGAGCGGGCTCTCAACGCCGAGGACGGACTCAAGGCGGCTCACGCCGAGATCCTTGCCCAACGCTCCCGGATTGGCGAACTCCTCGGCCGCATCCGCGACCTGGAAGCCGAATGGACACAGGATGACATCGAGCGGATTACCGCCGAGAACACCACCCTCAAACAGCGCGTGCGCCAGCTCAGTACCGACAACCGCGCGCTTGACGAGCGACTGAAGGCCGCGCGATCCAACCTGCGATTCCAAGACCGCCGCATCGCCGACCTTGAAGCGCGGCTGACCGAGTCTGCAAACCCTACCTACGGCTGATCTTGCATGTGTTCGGGGCATTTGCCGAGTTCGAACGAGGGCTCGATCACGAGCGAACCATGTCTGGCCTTGCAGCGGCGCGAGCGCGGGACGCGTAGGGGGTGGCCAAAAGCGCTCAGCGGCCAGCGATTACAACATGCTAAGCAACTGGCATCAGCAGGCGTTCCCGTGTCCGAGACAGCCAACGTCCGTTTGGTCGGGTGCTCGACGGTGTATCGAGCGCTCAAATGAGAACAAGAACGCAGGTGCCCCAGTACATTCCATCGTCCACTCGCAATCTCGCACCGCGGCCGGGGCGGCAAGTGTGTGGTGGCTACTCGGTTAGGGCGCGACGCTTCGGGTCTCTCGGCGTGCCAGGCAGCGTCCCAGAGCTTTCGGTCTGTCGTCGCAGGGCCTCGAGGTTCTGCAGCATCTGTGGCCGCATGTCGGTGTGCTGCGGAAAGATCCTGCAGTAGAGCCACATCAGCGGGCGCGCGGGGAGCATGGTGATCCGGTAGGAGTGCGTCACCCGTGTTCCTTGCCGCTCGGGCGTGAACGTGTACGACCAGGTGGTGGAGTCGCGTCGGGTCGGGTCGACGCGCTCCGGGACCGTACGAAACGCGAACTCGGTGCCGGGATCGGCCGCGACCACCTCACAGACCCGGGACCAGCGCAGGTGTCGGGCCTTGTTGTGACCGCGGAATCGCGCACCCAGTGTCGCCGGCGGAGGTCCGGGCAGCCAGGTGCAGGTGTGGCATTCCGGGCTGCGCTCCCCGGTGCGGGTGACGTCGGCGACGATGTCGTACAGTTCCCGCGGCGCGGCCTCGATGTGCAGGCTCACCGTTCCGCCGGTGCGAAACGTACGCCGGGCTCGTCGGGCGGCCGTGTCGGCAGCCATCGCTCGCCGGCGCTTCGTGAGCGGCGCGACCTCGACGTTCGGTCCCCACCGGGCTGCGCACGCGCGCCGGTACGGCCGGGCATAGCCGTGCAGCAGGACGAAGCGCAGGGCGGCGGGCACTTGGTGGACGACGAGGTCGTACTGTTCCTGATCCACGCTGTCGATGAGCCAGTGGCCCTCGATCCCGAGCTCGTTCTTGGACTTCGGCGCGATGTTCTCCGCCTGGTCCCACTCGTGCCATTGGGTGCGGGTGAGGGTGTGCGCGACGATCGGCATCATCTCGTCCTCTTCCCGGCGCAGGTGCGGCAGCAGCTCGACTTCGAGCACATCGACGGCCGACACCAGCGACTGCAACGCGTCGGGTGATCCGTCCGCGCGGTAGTTCTTCGCCGCCGCGCCGACGCGGTCGATCTGCGGGGAGATTCGTGAATGGTCGGCGTCCATCTGATCGAGCAGCGCGCCGGCGTCCGGGTTCAGCCGCCGTATCAGCGGCCACAGCCGGTCCTCGGCGCCGTGGTGCATGTGGAGGAACTCGGTCATCCACACGAGGTGGTTGGCGATCGCCACCCGCTGGGTGTCGGGCGGTGGCTGCGGCGCGCGCAGAGCCGTCTTTGTGCGGGTGAGGTCGCGGCGCAACGCGTTGTGCACGATGCCGTTAATCCGGGTGTCCGCGGGTGCGTTCGGATCGGTGGTCATGATCCTGCCTGCCTTGCCTTCTAGCCCTTCGGTTTGCTGAAGCCGAGTTCGTCGAATCGCGGCACCCGCTGCCCGCGCCGGCGCGCCTCGGAGTCCAGCCGCCGCCGCAGCCGCCGACCCGCCGACAAGAGGTATACCGCCCGCCGCAGCGGGTTGGCCGGAACGATGAAGTCATTGAGCGCACGCTCCGCGCCGAACTCGACGTACTCGCCGCCGTTGCGGCAGCGGCCAATCACGGTGATGTTTTCCTGGCTTTCGAAGGCTGGCCCATGTGTATGGAACGTCAGGCAGGCCGGGCCGTCGACCAGGTCGATGCCAGCGGGTGGGCGCATCCGGAAGCCGCTGGGGGTCTGCTCGGCGTCGCGCACGCGCAGCGGCAGCGGCCAACCGTCGGGCGTGACGCTGGTCAGCACCGGCATGCCGAGCCGGTCGAGCGCACCGCGTACCCGCACCCGCCAGTCCACCGGGGCGCGGGTGTTCCACGATCCGGCGCCGCGACCGGCCGGCGCGGGATCCGACGGCGGCACTATGGGTGGGGTCGGCGGCTGCCAGAGCTGCAGGGGCTGGTCGAGATCCCCGCCCGGCCACCACAGCACCCGCACCGGAGTGACCTCAACCCAGATGCGCGCCCAGTACCACGCCATCCGACGCAGCATGGCAGTGGGGATGCTGTCGAAGGCTTCTGGTAAACGCGCGGCGACTTCGGCCAGATAGCGGGCGGAGTTGGCCCGCAGGTCCGCGTCGCGAACCGTGGCAAGCCCGTGGATCACAAACGTCGCCGGCTCGGTCAGCCCCGAACCGAGTGGCTGCGAAAACGATAGCGCCACTTTGGGATTGCGGCGAGCCCGCTCCGCCTTGAGCGGGTAGGTAAGGCCAGTCGCCACATCGATGGTGCGCCCGTCGCGGCCCAGATAGGGCGTGACCGGCCAGGTGATGGGCGCGCCGCTGCGGTCGAGCGACGCGTACTCCGTGGTGATGAAAGCGGCCGCCTGCTCACGGATGCTCGCCCAGGTCAACACGGGCCGGGTGTCGGGAATGGCTGCCATGGCAAC
Organism: Actinomycetota bacterium; assembly: GCA_046725575.1. GTDB lineage: Bacteria > Actinomycetota > Actinomycetes > Mycobacteriales > Mycobacteriaceae > Mycobacterium. Next base: position 5,130 of record JBKOYU010000097.1, read on the forward strand.
CTCTGGCGTCTGTCTAGATAAAGCTGGTATTATTGAATATAGTCAACTATAGGAGACTCGCAAAGTGGTGTCAACGACTTCCAGGCCGGCGCCGCGCCGCAAGTACGACAACAGTCGTCGGCGCGCCGATGCCCTGGCGCGTCAGCGCAGGATCATCGACGCGGCCACGGCGCTCCTCGTTGAGCAGGGTTTTGCTGCCACGTCGATCGACCAGATCGCGGCCGCGGCCGACGTGTCCACACCGACCGTCTACGCGACGTTCGGCTCCAAGGCCGGGGTGCTGGCCCGCGCGATCGATGTTGCGGTGGTCGGCGACTACGAAGACATCCCGCTGGTCGACCGGCTACTGAGCGTTATCGAAAAGTCCGGCACCCAGACACCCCGGCAGTTCGCGGCGGGTATACAGCTCATCCGCACGATCAATCAGCGGGTGGCGCCACTGATGCGGGTCATGGAGCAGGCGGCCTCTGCCGATCCGGCCCTGCAGCAGCTGCGCACCAGACTGATCGGCGCGATCCGTGCCGACTGCACAGCGGTGATCGAGAAGTTTTGGCGGACCGCGCTGCGGCCGGGCCTATCCGAGGCCCAAGCCGCCGATGCGATGGCGATGATGCTGTCGCCACACGTCTATTCGATGCTCACCGTCGACATGGGTTGGTCGCCGCATCGCTACCAGCAGTGGCTTGCCCACGCGCTGCCGCGTCTGCTGCTGCGGCCGGAACTCTTGGTCGAGGAGGCCGGCCGGCACCGGTAGCGGACGACCACACATCCCGGCGATGCCTACGAAAGGGCAGTGACGTGAACGGATTTCGGGTCGGTCTTGTCGACCAGATCGTAAATTCTCGATACTCACCGACCGCGTTGGTGCGCGCCGATTACCTGACTGCGGTCGCCAGCCGTGTCGACTCATTCTGGGTGGCCGATCATCTGAATGCCCTATTTCCGCGGTCGATCGCCACACCGCAATACCTCGGCCTTGCCTGGCTCGTGCCGAAGATCGACGCTCAGCTTGAGCCCTGGACGATGCTGGGACATCTTGCCGCCCTCAATCGGCTGGGGCGGCTGCGGCTCGGAGTAGGTGTGACCGATGCCGGTCGCCGCAATCCGGCGGTCACCGCACAGGCCGCCGCGACCCTACATCTGCTCACCCGCGGCCGCGCCATCCTCGGCATCGGCGTCGGCGAGCGGGAAGGCAACGAACCCTACGGCGTGGACTGGACGAAACCGGTCGCCCGCTTCGAAGAAGCGGTGGCCACGATCCGCGCGCTGTGGGACTCCAGTGGAAAACTCGTCTCGCGCGAGTCGCCCTACTACCCGTTGCGCAACGCGGTGTTCGACCTGCCGCCCTACCGCGGGAAGTGGCCCGAAATCTGGATCGCCGCCCACGGACCGCGCATGCTGCGAGCCGCCGGCCGCTATGCCGACGCCTGGTACCCGGCCCTGGCTTTGCGGCCGAAGGACTATGCACGCGGCCTGGAAACGGTGCGTACCGCGGCGTCCGACGCCGGGCGGGACCCGATGTCGGTCACTCCGGCGGCGGTGCTGTGTGTCATCACCGGCCGCAGTCGCGATGACGTTGACGAAACCTTGAACTCCGACGCCGCGAAAGCGTTCGCGCTCAACATTCCCGGCGAGATGTGGGCCAGCCATGGCGTGCAGCATCCGCTCGGCGACGACTTCGCCGGCGTTCAAGACCTGGTTCCGCAAACCTTCGACGAGCAGACAGCCCTCTCCTACACGAAGCGGGTTCCGGTGTCGTTATTGAAGGAAGCACTTCTCACCGGCACACCCGAGGACGTGACCGAGCAAGCCGCCGAATGGCGCGATCACGGACTGCGTTACCTGGTGGTGTGGAACGTCAGCATCTTGCAACCCAGCCTGCGCAAGGGCTTGGCGGCGGGCGCGCCGTTCTTCAGAATTCTGCGCGGCCTCAAGAAACTGTGAAAAACAGTTCGTGCCAACGAATCCGTACGTTTCAACGTGGATTGCCCAGACTGGGCTGGCTCGGTCACCGAACCCTCTCAATCCGGAGTAAGAACCTGCGCGCCGCGCAGATCGGACCGAATAACGATGGCCATACGCAGCTTGTTCCTGGCCGTCTGCCCTTGGGGAACAACACAATAGACGCTTGGGCGAGTAGGCCGGCCGGTACTGGTAACCCCGCGCATCCATATCCTTGTATTCGCCGCTGAATCGGAAATTTCAAGCCGCGGAGCAGCGTACGCACAGGCTCATCTCGGCGGCCCACCTACGACCATCAACTAGTAGTTGCTCGTGCTCAGGACACGCCGACCAACCGACACTCAACCATCGTGGCGAACATGTAAGCCATGCATCAGCGCAGGTCAACGGCATAATCGTGGGCACGACGGTCGGAAAAGTCGACGACCTGCATTTCCTGCAGTGGCGCAACAGCTCTGGGATCGCGATCAGCAATCACTTCAAGTACATCGCCAACGAATTCCCCGTCACGATGATCTTCATCGGCGTTGGCTTGGCGGCGCGCGGCCTGTTCTCCGAAGGCAGCGACTATCAAGATGCCGTCCTCGCCCAAACCGGGCGCCGCACCACAGCTTTGGACATGGAACCCTTCGCGGTGAACACCGAACGGGGCCGGCGGCACTGGCGCCAGCTGCTGCTGGCCATCGAGCATCGGGTCGTCTTGGCCGACAAGCACGCCGGCATGATCGCCGACGACCTCTGCGACTACCTGTACGCGCGGTCTACCGGCCACATCGGCTCGCTGATGACGCTGATCAACCGGGGATGTCAATGCGCTGTCCGCAGCGGCGAAGAGAAACTGACCACCGAGCTCCTCGACAATATCAAGATCGACGCAGCCTCCGAAAAGGCCCGCCAGGAACTCGAACTGGCGATCAACACCGGAAAGGTCAGGGTCCGCTGCAAAGCCGGATAACGGGCCACACACGGGGGCACGGCCATAGACACTGCAGTTCGAACACTGAACCGTCCCGGGTTTGATGCGCACTCCCTTTTTCTTGGAAGGCTGTGTGCTGTTCCGAGTAGGTACGATCCGGAGATTCGCGCGAAGGCTGTCCGTCTGGTGCTCGATCACCGGGACGATTACCCCAGCGAGTGGCGTAGATACCAATAGTTGGTATCCTCGGGTGTGTGGGTAAGAACACGTCGTTCAGCCTCGATGAGCATTACAGCGCGTTCATTGAGGAGGAGGTCGCGTCGGGCCGTTACCGCTCGGCCAGCGACGTCGTGCGTACTGCTTTGCGGTTGCTTGAGGATCGTGAGACCCGCTTGCGCGCATTACGCCAGGCCCTCATCGCTGGCGAACGAAGTGGCGAGTCGACACCATTCGACTTCGATGAGTTCGTTGCGCGCAAGCGAGCCGAGGAACCTCGCCACCGGTGAGCCGGTATGTACTTTCGCCCGCCGCCCGCGCCGACTTGGAACAGATCTGGGATTACACCTGTGAGCGCTGGGATGACAATCAGTCCGAGGAGTACGTGCATGAAATCCAGCGTGCGATCGAACGAGTCGTGGACAATCCGATGATCGGACGGGCCTGCGACGAAGTCCGCCCCGGCTACCGGAAGCACGCTGTTGGATCGCACACGCTGTACTACCGGATTGCAAGCGCCGACGTGATTGATGTGATGCGCATACTCCACCAACGGATGGATGTCGACCGGCACCTCGACTGACTCAAGCAGCGAGATGTCGACGGCAAGACGCCCTGGGACCTCCGGTCACCGGCGGCACTCATCGCCGGGCTACCAACCGCCAGCCCGCTACGCTGTCACCTGTACCCACCGATGAACGATTCTCGTTTGCCGTGGACCAGTTCACGGGTTCGGTCACGATGAGTTTTTCAGGCCACGTCAGTCTTCTTAGATGCAACCGACGAAATCACAGCCGGATGGAGGCTATGTGTCCAGAACCAATCTTTCGATGTCGATCTCTGCCGACGGCTATGTTGCCGGGCCCGGCCAGTGCGAGGAGCAGCCGCTCGGCGTCGGCGGCGGGGCGCTTCATGACTGGCACTTGGGCCCCGCCAAGAACCATCCTGTCAACCGGCAGGTGGTCTCCGACATGATGGACGGCATGGGAGCGACGATCATGGGCCGCAACATGTTCGGCCCAATTCGTGGCGAATGGGAGGACTCGGACTGGAAGGGCTGGTGGGGCGACGTCCCGCCCTACCACTGTCCAGTGTTTGTCCTGACTCACTACCCACACCACCCGATCGAGATGGAGGGTGGGACCACCTTTCACTTCGTCACCGACGGGATCGAGTCGGCCTACGCCCTGGCTAAGGCGGCTGCTGGTGGCCGCGCCATCTCGATCGCCGGAGGAGCCTCGTGCGCCCGGCAGGCGATCGCAGCAGGACTAGTCGACGAGATCGATCTTCAGATCAACCCGGTGATACTCGGTTCGGGTGAGCGCCTGTTCGACGGGTTCGAGGCGGATAAGCCCGCACTCAAGCTAGTCCGGGTGCTCGAAGCCCCGGGCGTGGCCCACCTGCGCTACCGTGTCGTCCGATGACCCGGTCGTCGCGTTAGTTGTGGAACCGGTGCCTTAACCTCCTGCGGCTCAGCCGGAATCCACACCCGGTACGCTGCCACCTGCACTCAACGATGAACGACTCTCATCCACCATGGACCAAATATTGGGGACCGGTCAGGTTCAACTTCGCTTCCGCCGGGTGTTCGGCTCATGTGCGCCCGGCACCGGGCGCCGTCCCGAAGACGGCGGTGGCTCCGGCGCGGATCTTGCCCACGTTGTCGTGGTGCAGGTCGACCTCGGGGGTGGCACCGATCGCGCGCAGCGACATGGCTGGCCGGTGGTCGTAGAGGTAGCGCAGCGCGTGGGCGACCTTGGTGGTGGGGACGGTGCGGCAGTACCCCTCGTCCTGGATTTTGGTTGCGGCAGCTTCCCATTCGGCCATGCGGGCCGTGGCCGACGCCAGCGCACCGTCCCGCACCTGCGACGTCGCATCGGGTGGCGGTGTCGGGTTGAACCGCCACAGAATCGCCATGCTGTGAGTGGTGGCGAGCAAGGCGAGTGGGGGAACGCAGGCCAGCCCCGCCGATCCATAGCGCATCCACGAATCCAAGTGCGCCGTGGTCAGCCAGGCATGTACCGCGTTCCCGCCGACGCTGACCGCCGCCGCCAGTACAAGGACAATCCAGAAATAGAGCCGATTCCACAGCTGGGTGCGGTACGGGGCCAGCGCCACGATCCCTAACGTCGCCAAAACGATTGTGCCGTCGATGATCAGCGGCCACAGGTATGACGACCAGCCCGGCCATGCCGACATCGCGGCCAAGTCGCGCAGCGATTCGAAGGACAGGACAAAGCTCACGGTGGCGATCCCCGCGGTGAGCCAGACGGCATAACG
>JBKOYU010000912.1:0-2246 GCA_046725575.1 Actinomycetota bacterium
CCGGCCCGGCGCCCAGCAGCAGCATGCGGCGCCCGGATACCCCGGTGCGCAGCGGCCGGGTCCGTATCAGCAGCAACCCTACGACTGGCGCTACGCGACCCAGCAGCAGTTCCGTACGCCCTATGACCCGTACCGCGGCGCGCCGCAGCCAACCGGCATGCCGATGCCGCCGGTGCCCCAAAAGCGTTCCCGCGCAGGGGCTTTGACCGCAGGCGCCGTCGCAGTCGCGATCGTCTCGGCAGGTATTGGCGGCGGAGTCGCTCTGCTCGTTCAGCCGGACCGGCCGTCGGCGGGCTCAAGCGTCAACGGTCTGGCGCCCAGCGTGCCCGCCGCCAGCCTGCCCGCAGGCTCCGTCGAACAGGTCGCGGCCAAGGTGGTGCCCAGCGTGGTCAAGTTGGAGGTCGACCTCGGGCGGCAGTCTGAAGAGGGCTCCGGCGTCATTCTGTCCGCCGACGGCCTCATCATGACGAACAACCATGTCGTGGCCGCGGCCAAAGACACACCCGCCGGGCCGGGCGGCGCCCAGACGAAGGTGACCTTCGCCGACGGTCGCACAACGGGTTTCACCGTCGTCGGCACCGACCCCAGTAGCGACATCGCGGTGGTCCGCGCCCAGGGCGCGTCGGGCCTGACCCCGATCACGCTGGGCTCCTCGGGCAACCTGCGGGTGGGCCAGGACGTCGTGGCCATCGGCTCACCGCTGGGGCTGGAAGGCACCGTGACGACCGGCATCATCAGCGCGCTGAACCGGCCAGTGGCCGCGGGCGGCGACCCGCAGAACCAGAACACTGTGCTCGACGCCATTCAGACCGACGCGGCGATCAACCCCGGCAACTCGGGCGGCGCGCTGGTCAACATGAATGGCGAACTGGTCGGGATGAACTCGGCCATCGCGACACTGGGTGGCGACGCAGGTCCACAGGCCCAGAGCGGCTCGATCGGGCTGGGCTTCGCTATCCCGGTGGACCAGGCCAAGAGGATCGCCGACGAGCTCATCCAGAGCGGCACCGCGTCGCACGCGTCGCTCGGTGTCCAGGTCGGCAACGACGCCGCCGTCGACGGCGCGAAGATCGTCGAGGTCACCGGCGGCGGCGCCGCGGCGGCCGCGGGACTGCCCAGCGGCGTCGTGGTGACCAAAGTGGACGACCGGGTGATCGGCAGCGCCGATGCGCTGGTGGCCGCGGTGCGGTCCAAGGCGCCAGGGGACAAGGTGACCCTGACGTACCTGGATCCGTCGGGTAAGCCGCAGACCGTGCAGGTCACGCTCGGCAAGGCGCAGCAGTGAGCGTCACGTCAGGCCCACACGTACTGAGAGTGGCCGCGCCACTGTCCGCTGCCAGATATACGGTTGCAGTCATGGAACAGCCAGGGGAGTTGGTGGGCCGGGCGCTTGTCGTCGTCGTCGATGACCGCACCGCTCATGGCGAGGAGGACCACAGCGGTCCGTTGGTCACCGAGCTGCTCGGTGAGGCCGGGTTCGTGGTGGACGGCGTGGTCGTGGTGTCCGCCGACGAGGTCGAGATCCGCAATGCGCTCAACACCGCGGTGATCGGGGGAGTAGACCTGGTGGTGTCGGTGGGCGGCACGGGTGTCACGCCACGCGACGTCACGCCCGAAGCGACTCGCGACATTGTCGATCGTGAACTGCTCGGCATCTCTGAGGCGCTGCGCGCCTCCGGTCTTTCGGCCGGTATCGTCGACGCCGGGGTATCCCGAGGCCTTGCCGGGATTTCCGGCAGCACGCTTGTGGTTAATCTCGCCGGCTCCCGGGCTGCGGTTCGCGACGGCATGGCGACGCTGAGCCCGCTGGCGGTCCAGATCATCGGCCAGCTATCCAGCTTGGAGATCTAGCGAGATTGGGCTTGCCGCGCTTCTGTTGGCGCGACGCAGATCCGGCGTCGTGGTCATTAGACGAGCGCCCAACGCACGTTAAGGGGCCGTACCGCCGGTTGCGGGTACGTGAACGGCTATCTTTGGGTGAATGTGATCTTCGTCACATAGGACGTAAACCGTGACGGATCCTTCAAAGCGCGCCCGCGATGCAGTTAACAAGATTTTCGGGGATCCGTTGCGCGAGTTACCGGTTGATGAGCACGACAGTTTTTCGCCCGACGACGCTGCCGAGCACGATCAGTGGTTGCGGGACAATGTTCCGCCTCACCATGACTGACCTGTGATTTCGCGTTAAGCGCGGAAAATGGCTGGTCGCCGCCCGGCGTCAGAATCTGTCAGTGATGTGCGACGCG
>JBKOYU010000366.1:0-7332 GCA_046725575.1 Actinomycetota bacterium
CTGCTGGTCAACGACGAGCGCGCCCGACAGATGCTGCGCTTCTTGTCCTCGCCGCTGTGGCGCGCCTACACCAGCACCTACGTCGAGGGCTACCGGTTGCTGCGGGGCTGGCTGGAGGCACGGCCGGACGGTGTCGGCCTCGCCGAACGGTTCGGGCGGCTGCTCGACGAGCCGCTGATCCCGTCGGCTTTGCGGGACGTAGGCTGAAACGCATGACCGCTGACTCGACCGTGACCACCGCCACCGCTCCCGGTGCCGAGTACGCCGATACCGCAAGCGCCGCCTACCGTTCGATCCTGCAGATCATCGAGTCCGTCGAGCCGCGGATCGCGGCGGCGACGCGCAAAGAGCTTGCCGACCAACGTGATTCGCTCAAGCCGATCGCCAGCGAGAACTACGCCTCCCCGGCGGCTCTGCTCACCATGGGCAGCTGGCTGTCCGATAAGTACGCGGAGGGCACCATCGGGCACCGGTTCTACGCCGGCTGCCAGAACGTGGACACCGTCGAAACCGTGGCCGCCGAGCACGCCCGCGAGCTGTTCGGCTCGCCCTACGCCTACGTGCAGCCGCACTCGGGCATCGACGCCAACCTCGTTGCGTACTGGGCCATCCTGGCCACCCGCGTCGAGGCGCCCGCCCTCGCCGAACAGGGCGCCAAACACGTCAACGACCTCTCCGAAGCGGACTGGGAGAAGCTGCGCGGCCAGCTGGGCAACCAACGGCTGCTTGGCATGTCGCTGGACGCGGGCGGGCACCTCACCCACGGCTTCCGGCCCAACATCTCCGGCAAGATGTTCCACCAGCGCAGCTATGGCACCGACCCGGAGACCGGGCTGCTCGACTACGACGCACTCGCCAAGTCCGCGCGCGAGTTCAAGCCGCTGATTCTGGTCGGCGGCTACTCGGCCTACCCGCGGCGGATCAACTTCGCCAAGCTGCGCGAGATCGCCGACGAGGTGGGCGCGACCCTGATGGTCGACATGGCGCACTTCGCCGGACTGGTGGCGGGCAAGGTGTTCACCGGCGACGAGGATCCCGTGCCGCATGCTCACGTCACGACGACCACCACGCACAAGTCGCTGCGCGGGCCGCGCGGCGGGCTGGTGCTGGCGACCTCCGAATACTCCGACGCGGTGGACAAGGGCTGCCCAATGGTGCTGGGCGGGCCGCTGTCTCACGTGATGGCGGCCAAGGCCGTCGCGCTGGCCGAGGCCCGCCAGCCCTCGTTCCAGGCGTACGCGCAGCGGGTCGCCGACAACGCCAAGGCGCTCGCCGAGGGCTTCCTCAAGCGCGACGCACGGCTCGTCACCGGCGGCACCGACAACCACATCGTGCTGCTCGACGTGACGGCGTTCGGGCTGACCGGCAGGCAGGCCGAGTCGGCGCTGCTGGACTCCGGCGTCGTCACCAACCGCAACTCGATCCCGGCTGACCCCAACGGCGCCTGGTACACCAGCGGCATACGGTTGGGCACCCCGGCGTTGACGACCCGAGGGTTCGGGGCCGGCGACTTCGATCGCGTGGCAGAACTGATTGTCGACGTGCTGTCCAATACGCAACCGGCGCGAGGCACCGCTGGGCCCTCTAAGGCGAAGTACGTGCTGGCCGACGGCACCGCCGAGCGGGTCCACGCGGGCGCCTCCGAGCTGCTGACCGCCAACCCGCTGTACCCAGGTCTGACGCTGTAGCCACGCGCCACGCCGGTTTGGGAATTTTACGATTCCCACAGAATTGGGTTACTGTAACTGCATGGCACAGAAACCTGTACCGAACGCGCTGATCCTTGAGCTCGAGCCGGTCGTGCAGCAGGAGCTGCGGCGCCATATCGACACCGAGGACCTTTGGTACGCGCACGACTACGTGCCGTTCGACCAGGGCGAGAACTTCGCCTTCCTCGGCGGCCGCGACTGGGACCCGTCGCAGGTCACGCTGCCCAAGGCCGTCACCGACGCCCTCGAGATCCTGCTGATCACCAAGGACAACCTCGCCGGCTATCACCGCGAGATCGTGTTCAGCTTCATCCTCGAGGAGAAGTGGGGTCGCTGGATCGGCCGCTGGACCGCCGAGGAGCATCTGCACGCCGTCGCGCTGCGCAACTACCTGGTGGTCACCCGCGAGATCGACCCGGCCGCCAACGAGGACGTGCGCGTCGCGCACGTGATGAAGGGCTACCGCGCCGACACCTACACGCAGATCGAGCGCCTGGTGTTCATGGCGTTCTTCGAGCGCGAACACGCCGTGTTCTGCCGCAACCTCCAAGCGCAGATCACCGAGCCGGTGCTGAAGGGTTTGATCGGCCGCATCGCCCGCGACGAGGAACGCCACGAGGAGTTCTTCGCCAACCTCGTCGCGCACTGCCTGACCTACAGCCGCGACGAGACGATCGAGGCGATCGCCCGTCGCGCAGCCGAACTCGGCCTCGTCGGTGGAGACATCGACGCGTACGCGGACAAGGTCGAGCACATGGCGGAGGCCGGCATCTTCGGGCCGGAACAGCTGCGCCAGGTGATCGCCGACCGCATTACCGCGTGGGGGCTCGCCGACGAGCCCGCGTTGCGCGCCTACGTGTGACGTAGTTAGCCACGGCGCGCCTGCACGGCGCGAAGCGCTCAGCGAGAGTAGCGTCGTTTCTCGATGGCTAGCGACATGCTCTGCTATCCGGGCGGTACCGATCGTTTCGATCACGAGAGGACCGGCCCCGGTCCTGGTACCGCAGTGTCCGCCGAGAGGTTCGTGCGGGGCCGCATGAACTCGCGCAGCCTCGAGGAGCGCTACGTGACTGATTCGCCCGTCCGGACTTATGTGCTCGACACTTCCGTGCTGCTGTCCGATCCGTGGGCGGCCACGAGGTTTGCCGAACACGAAGTCGTGGTCCCGTTGGTGGTCATCAGCGAACTGGAAGCCAAGCGGCATCACCACGAGCTTGGCTGGTTCGCCCGGCAGGCTTTGCGGATGTTCGACGATCTGCGGCTCGAGCACGGACGGCTGGATCAGCCGATTCCCGTTGGGACGCAAGGCGGAACGGTGCATGTCGAGCTGAACCACAGCGATCCTGCGGTGTTGCCCGCGGGCTTTCGCACCGAGACTAATGATGCGCGGATCCTGACCTGCGCGGCCAACCTCGCCGCCGAGGGCAAGCGAGTCACGTTGGTCAGCAAGGACATTCCGCTGCGGGTGAAGGCCGGCGCGGTCGGCCTGTCCGCCGACGAGTACCACGCCCAGGACGTCATCACGTCCGGGTGGACGGGGATGGACGAGATCGAGATTACGGCGGACGAGATCGACACGTTGTATGCCGACGGCGAGATCGACCTGGAGGCCGCACGTAATCTGCCGTGCCACACCGGGATTCGGCTGCTGGGCGGCAGCTCCCACGCGTTGGGCCGGGTGAACCCCGAGAAGCGGGTGCAACTCGTCCGCGGTGACCGCGAGGTGTTCGGGTTGCGCGGCCGCTCCGCCGAACAGCGGGTGGCGCTGGATCTGCTGCTCGACGAGTCGATCGGCATCGTGTCGCTGGGCGGCAAGGCAGGCACCGGCAAGTCGGCGCTCGCGCTATGTGCGGGACTGGAGGCGGTGCTGGAACGCCGCACCCACCGCAAGGTCGTCGTGTTCAGGCCGCTGTACGCGGTCGGCGGACAGGACCTCGGTTACCTGCCCGGCAGCGAGAGCGAAAAGATGGGCCCGTGGGCGCAGGCCGTCTTCGACACGCTCGAAGGACTGGCCAGCCCGGCCGTGCTCGAGGAGGTGCTCGCGCGCGGCATGCTCGAGGTGCTGCCGCTGACCCACATCCGCGGCCGGTCGTTGCACGACTCGTTCGTCATCGTCGACGAGGCGCAGTCGCTGGAACGCAACGTGCTGCTGACCGTGCTGTCCCGGCTGGGCGCCGGTTCGCGGGTGGTGCTCACCCACGACGTCGCCCAGCGCGACAACCTGCGCGTCGGCCGGCACGACGGCGTCGCGGCGGTGATCGAGAAGCTCAAGGGTCACCCGCTGTTCGCTCACATCACGCTGCTGCGCAGCGAGCGCTCGCCGATCGCGGCGCTGGTCACCGAGATGCTCGAAGAGATCAGCCCCGGCGCCCTCCCGTGACGCGATTTCGGCGCGCTAACTGTCGGTGGGCGACTGTAGGCGCGCCGGGACGTTCGCTCTATGAGTGCAGCTGAGGGAGGTACTGCGGGCAGTAGGCCGTCATCGAGGCGGTGATCATCGCCACGTCCTGCTGTTTGGTGGCGAATACCTCCTTGGCAACGAATGCTGCGACCAACTGGTCGGGGGTAGCGCCCTCGTCGAGGTTTTGGCACACCGCATGTCCTGCCGAGATTGCAAGCTCCGGTTTGATCTGCGGGATGCCCGCATGGGCCAGGCTAGCGACGTAGGTGTCGTCGACAGCGTCGGCGTTGGCCGCGCCGGCGCCGACGATCGCGGCGATCCCCAGCGTTGCGGCGGCGAGCACAGTTCCGGCGATTGACTTGGTGAAGCGGTTGGTGAACATCATGTCGGGTCCTTTCCGGGTGGCACTGGCCGTGGTGGCCGGGCATGTCAAGGCTGCGACGGACCCCTCGCGCGACTCTCAACGGATTCTCGGCGGATTCTTGTGATCGGCTCGTTTGTGGTCGGCAAACCGTCGCGCGGGTCGACCGGTGGGGAGATACTGCCTCCGTATCCCAAGGAAAATCTCAGGGAACGAAAGGGGGTGCGGTGGACTCGCGCGTCGGAACGACGTTCGGCAAGTACAACATCACGCGCCTGCTCGGCAAGGGCGGGATGGGTGAGGTTTACGAGGCCTACGACACCGACAAAGGCCGCACCGTCGCGCTGAAGATCCTCGCACACGAGCTTTCGGACGATGTCGCATTTCGCACGCGGTTTCAGCGCGAGTCCCAGGCGGCGGCGATTCTGCAAGAGCCGCACGTCATTCCGATTCACGACTGGGGCGAGATCGACGGCAGTCTGTATATCGACATGCGCCGGGTGCAGGGCCAGACGCTGCTTGACCTGATCGAGAAGGGCCCCCTGGAACCGTCACGGGCGGTCAACATCATCAGTCAGGTCGCCGCTGCTCTGGATGCGGCGCACGCCGAGGGGTTGATCCATCGTGATATCAAGCCTCAGAACATCCTTGTCACCCCGGCAGATTTCGCGTACCTGGTCGACTTCGGCATCGCCGAGGCCAGCGGGGACACCCGGTTGACGACCGCTGGGAGTCAGATTGGGACGTTGAATTACATGGCGCCCGAACGATTTAGAGACCAAACGAGCACCCCCGCAGTCGATGTCTACTCGCTGACATGTGTGTTGTACGAGGCTCTGACCGGTGAAATCCCGTTTACGCGCGACAGTTTGGAGAATTTGGTCGCGGCCCATATCGCCTCGCCGCCGCCACGACCAAGCGCGGTCAATCCACGCCTTCCGGTGGCCATGGACGACGTGATCGCCCGCGGCATGGCCAAGGACCCCGACGACCGATACGGAACGGCAGGCGCCCTGGGTCGCGCGGCGCACCGCGCCCTGCAGACGGTCCCCAACGGCATGTCAGCGCCCATTGGCTCGACGCCGACCGCGGGAACGTATGCGGGCGTCACCATCACCCGACCATCCGACGGCGCGACGACCGAGCCCACCGCAGTGGAAACTCGTGACGGCGATGCCGGCGCACGCCGCCGGGGGTGGGTGGTGCCGACCGTGCTCGCGGTCGCGGCAGCGCTGATTCTCGGAGGTATCGGTGTGATCATCGGCCTGCTCGCCAGTCGCAACTCTGGGCAGGCCGGGACGGCTGAGCCGACCGCTGCGCTGCCTCCGCTGGTGACGGGACCGGACCTGAGTGTCCGGCATCAGTCCTGTGATGAAGGCTTTTCGTTGCCGACCGCCACCGGATTCGGCACCCACGCCGGACGGGGGACGCCCGAAACGTCGTGCCTTTTCGCCAACAGCGTGCTGACGTCCTACTGGGCTGCATACGGTAACGCCAGCCCGCTGCCGAGGGCCGTGTCGGCGCCGGGGGCCGTCGATTGCACGACCGTGCCTGGCGCGTTGTGCAACGGCTCGAACTTCCTCATGCACTGCCAGAAGGAGCCGGGAGACAGCTGGATCACCTGTCTCGGCGGATACAACGCGCGCGTCTACTTGTGGTGAGCTTTCGCGGTTAGGAACCGCAGTGGCCCGCGGGCAGCGCCGACAGGTGGGCCGTCAGCCACGTGGCCATCTCCGTGAGTGCGGCGACGCCGTCATCGAACTTCCCCGAGGCGGGCTGTGCAGCCATGGCGACAGCGATCATTCCGGTCGGGCCGGCCAGCACGCCCACCTGCCGGACCAGATAGCTTCCGGAGAGTGACGGCCCCCAGCCGCCCTTGAACCGGCTGCCCGGAAGCGTGCCGATACCCCACCTCTGGTCGGATTGAACCTCTCCCATCAGTGCGAAGACCGGCGCATTTGCCTTGTCACACACGGCAACTGAGATGAACCGCACCTGACCGGTCAACGGCCACTCGGTCTGACCGAACGCGGAGAATTCCGGCCGTACCCTTTCCGACTGCACTGTCGTTGGGTCGCCGGTTTCCCTCAACACGGCATCAACCTTGTGCGCGGCGGTGACCGGATCACCGAGGCTCGCCCAGATCGATTCGGCTGCCGCAGTGTCCGATTCGGTGATCGCGGCCGTCATCGCGTCGGTGACTTTGGGCGGCTGCTCTTCGCGATGCGCCGCGATGATCAGCGGCACCTTGATCGTCGACCAGGCAGGCCCACTTTGCCACTTTCCCAATATCATCGGGGCCTGCCCGTCGCCCACGGCGCTGACCGCGATGCCCACCACCGCGTGCAGCTGTGTCTCCAATCGGGCGAAGTCGGCCACCAGCGCCGACGGCACCGGCGCTTGCGGTGCCGTCGTGCGGTTGCCAAGACGGAGCCCGATGATCACACCTGCTACCAGCGCCACCGTTGCGAGCACAGCGACACCGGCGATGAGCCACACACGCCGTCCGTTACGCATTGCCGTCCGTGAGATTACGGGACAGCCCACAATAGGTGTCGACGCACCGCCAAACCGAAAGGGTTGCTGCCGCGATGGCTAACAGCGCTGTGCAGTTCGGGCTACTGGGACCGTTGCAGATGATCGCCGACGGTTCCGACATCCCGTTGGGTGCGGCCAAGCAGCGGGCGGTGCTGGCTCTGTTGCTAATCAATCGAAATCGCCCCGTCGCAATCGACTCGTTGCTGGATGCGGCGTGGCGAGGAAGGCCACTGCCGGAGGCTCGGGCCAGCCTGCATACATACGTATCCAACCTCCGCCGCCTGTTGAGCAAGGTTGGCGTCGATCCTGCCGCCGTCTTGGTC
>JBKOYU010000557.1:0-1770 GCA_046725575.1 Actinomycetota bacterium
GGGTGGAGTCACAGGGTTGGGGGAGCAAGGTGCAGCACTACAAGGTGATCGACGCCGCGCTCGGGGTGATCGAACGCGGCACCTGGAAGGTGGCCGACGCGGTCATGGAGCAGCCGTGGCTGCCCAACGGCCCGATTCCCACCCAGGTCGCGTGGTCGCTTGCGGGTCAGCTGACGCCGAAACCGCCGTACCCTGCAGTGGCATGAGCACGGCGACCGTCGTCGGCGCCGGGCCCAACGGCCTGGCCGCCGCGGTCACCCTCGCCAAGGCCGGTGTGGATGTGACGGTGCTGGAAGCCGCCGACGAGATCGGCGGGGGCGCCCGCACCAGCGAGGCGATTCTTCCGGGCCTGCTGCACGACCACTGCTCGGCGATCCATCCGATGGCGGTCGGGTCACCGTTTCTGGCCGGTCTCGGGCTAAAGCGGTACGGCCTGACGTGGCGCCTGCCGGAGATCGACTGCGTCCATCCCCTCGACGACGGGCGGGCGGGCGTGCTCTACCGCTCGGTGGAGGCCACCGCCGACGGGCTCGGGATCGACCACTGGCGGTGGCGCAGCCTGTTCTCCCGGACTTCCAGACGGTTCGACGCGCTATCCGACGACATCATGGGGCCGCTGCTGAGCGTGCCGCGCCACCCGTTGACGCTGGCGCGATTCGGTGCGCCGACCGGGCTGCCCGCATCCACCATCGCCAGGTGGTTCCGTACCACCGAGGCGCGGGCATTGTGGGGAGGGGTTGCGGCGCATGCCTTTCGGCCGCTGCACTATCCGATGACCTCGGCGATCGGGCTGGGCATCCTCACCGCGGGGCATCGTCACGGGTGGCCGGTCGCGGCCGGCGGTTCGCAATCGATCACCAACGCGATCGCGGCGCTGTTGGCCGACCTGGGCGGCAAGGTCGAAACGGGCGTGCGCATCCACGCGGCCAGCCAGCTGCCGCCCGCCGATGTGACGATGTTCGACCTCGCGCCTGAGGCCGTCGCCGGTATTCTCGGGGATCGGCTGCCACCGCGAATTGCACGCGCCTACCGGCATTTTCGTCGCGGGCCCGGCGCGTTCAAGGTGGACTTCGCCGTCGAGGACGGCGTGCCGTGGTCAAACCGGGCCGCGCGTCGGGCAGGCACGGTGCACCTGGCGGGCACCTACGCCGAACTGGCCGCCACCGAGCGGGACGTGCACGCCGGGCGCATGCCGGAGCGGCCTTTCGTCCTTGTCGGACAGCAGTATTTAGCCGATCCACAGCGTTCGGTCGGCAACATCCATCCGGTTTGGGCCTACGCGCACGTGCCCAACGGCTACACCGGCGATGCCACCGCGGCCATCATCGCGCAGATCGAGCGATTCGCCCCGGGTTTCCGCGACCGTGTCATCGGCCAAACCGTCAGCACCACGCCACAATTTGCCGCACACAATCCCAACTTCGTCGGCGGCGACATCATGACGGGCGCGAAGGACTTCCGCCAGCTCGTGTTCGGTCCACGAATCACGCTGTCGCCGTACCGCATTGGTGTGCCGGGTATGTACATCTGCTCGGCCGCTACGCCACCAGGGCCGGGCGCGCACGGTATGTGCGGCGCCCACGCCGGGCAAGCCGCACTTAAAGACCTCGGGACTCAAGGGCAAGCCTGATAACTTCGGTCGCGACACGGGACCAATCGCTCAACCACGATCACCCCATATTGATGTGGTTGTGACGAGCTTTCGGCTCAGCGGTCAACGATTGATCAGCACTTCAGGCGCTTGGGTATTCGGAGCGGATGGCAGAGGGC
>JBKOYU010000767.1:0-4790 GCA_046725575.1 Actinomycetota bacterium
GCGCGTGGCCGAGCGGAATCTACGCGGATCACGCCGCGGCCGGGAAATGCGGGGCCCGCTGCTACCGCCGACGGTGCCCGGCTGGCGCACCCGGGCCGAGCGGTTCGACATGGCGGTGCTCGAGGCCTACGAACCGATCGAACGGCGTTGGCAGGACCGAGTGTCGGGGCTGGACGTCGCGGTCGACGAGATCCCCCGGATTTCGCCGAAGGATCCCGACGCCGTGCAGTGGCCGGCCGAGGTGGTGGCCGATGGTCCGATCGCGCTGGCCCGGCTGATCCCGGCGGGGGTTGATGTCCGAGGTAACGCGACACGGGCGCGAATTGTGTTGTTCCGCAAGCCGATCGAGCGCCGGGCGAAGGACACCATCGATCTCGCCGAGCTGCTGCATGAACTCCTGGTGGCACAGGTGGCCACGTATTTGGGCGTCGAACCATCTGTCATCGACCCGACGATCGACGACGAGTGAAACAGCGGGCTAGATGATCCCGCGCTTGAGCCGACGGCGCTCCCGCTCGGAAAGCCCGCCCCAGATGCCGAAGCGCTCGTCGTGGGCCAGCGCGTACTCCAGGCACGCGTCACGGACCTCGCAACCCAAGCAGATCCGCTTGGCCTCGCGGGTCGAGCCGCCCTTCTCGGGAAAAAACGCCTCGGGGTCGGTTTGAGCGCACAATGCGCGCTCTTGCCATTGATCATCTTCGATAGTTGCCGGGGGAACTTCATATCTCTCGGGTTGCGCAGGCACCAAACTCAATTGAGGACGTACCGGTGCCCCAATCGGTGTCGGTCCGGTAATGGTGTGACGGGTGTCGCCTACTGAGCCGAGAATCCGGTTGTCGAACCGATCGTGATGACCGGAATCGACCTGCTCATACGCCATGCTCCGCCTCCTCACCTGATCTCGTAAATCCCTAAATTGAGCCCCACTATTGCGATGTGCGGTCATCTCAATTCGAACAAGTGATCGAATCTCGGTCTGCGCCACCGGAACCGGCCGTCCAACCAGGAAATGACACTGGTGTGATTACACACGTGTTAGCTGCTGCGGTCAAGCACTGGAACAGAAATTCATACCATTCCGTGACCCGAATTCGGCGCGTCGTCACATCGGCGTGTCTCTCACACCACCGCGCCGCACCGGGTTCGGGCGCGACGGCCTAGTGTCGGTCTTTGTGAAGGTCACGGTTCTGGTCGGCGGCGTCGGCGGCGCACGCTTCCTGCTGGGCGTGCAGCACCTGTTGGGGCTCGGCCGCTTTAGCGGCCAATCCAGTACGAGCCAATTTTCCGATAAATCTTCCGATAACGAACTCACCGCGGTGGTCAATATCGGCGATGACGCCTGGATGTACGGAGTGCGGATCTGTCCGGACCTCGACACCTGCATGTACACCCTGGGCGGCGGCATCGACCCCGAGCGCGGCTGGGGTCATCGCAACGAAACCTGGCACGCCAAAGAGGAACTCGCGGCCTATGGGGTGCAGCCGGATTGGTTCGGCCTTGGCGACCGCGACCTGGCCACGCACCTCGTGCGCAGCCAGATGCTGCGCGCCGGGTATCCGCTGTCGCAGGTGACCGAGGCGCTGTGTCAGCGCTGGTCGCCCGGCGCGCTACTGCTGCCCGCCAGCGACGACCGCAGCGAAACCCACGTCGTCATCACCGATCCCGATGACGGCGAGAAGCGGGCGATCCACTTCCAGGAGTGGTGGGTCCGCTACCGCGCACAGGTGCCGACCCACAGCTTCGCGTTCGTCGGCGCCGACAAGGCCACCGCGGGGCCCGGCGTCGCCGAGGCCATCGAAACCGCCGACGTGGTGCTGCTGGCGCCGTCTAATCCGGTGGTCAGCATCGGCGCGATCCTGGCCATCCCGGGGATCCGGGGCGCCCTGCGCTCGACGACTGCACGCGTCATCGGCTACTCCCCCATCATCGGGGGAAAGCCACTGCGCGGCATGGCCGACGAATGCCTGTCGGTGATCGGGGTGGCCAGCACGTCCGAAGCGGTCGGCGGCTACTACGGGCCTCGCTCCGCCGTCGGCATCCTCGACGGCTGGCTGGTGCACGAGGGCGACCACGCCGAGATCGAGGGTGTCGAGGTGCGGTCGGTGCCGCTGCTGATGACCAATCCCGAGGCCACCGCCGAAATGGTGTGCGCCGGACTGGATCTCGCGGGGGTGAAGCCGTGACCGAGCACGGTTCGGCTCGGCCCAATGTCGGCGACCATGGCGCCTCCGGCGCCGTTGAACTGCTGCCCGTACCCGGACTTCCGGAGTTCCGGCCGGGCGACGACCTCGCCGCGTCGCTCGCCGAGGCCGCACCGTGGCTGCGCGACGACGACGTTGTGGTGATCACCAGCAAGGTGGTGTCCAAGTGCGAGGGCCGCATCGTCGACGCGCCAATCGATCCGGAAGAGCGGGACGCGTTGCGCCGCAAGCTGATCGACGCCGAAGCCGTACGTGTCCTTGCGCGCAAGGGGCGCACCCTGATCACCGAGAACACGCTCGGCCTGGTGCAGGCCGCCGCAGGGGTGGATGGCTCCAACGTCGACTCAGGTGAGCTGGCGCTGCTGCCAACAGACCCGGATGGCAGCGCCGCGGCGCTGCGGTCGGGACTGCGCGAACGGCTGGGCGTCACCGTCGGCGTGATCATCACCGACACCATGGGCCGGGCCTGGCGAAACGGGCAAACCGACTTCGCGATCGGGGCCGCCGGCCTGACCGTGCTGCACGGCTATTCGGGAGCAACGGACCGGCACGGCAACGAGCTGATCGTCACCGAGATCGCCGTAGCCGACGAGATCGCCGCGGCGGCCGACCTGGTCAAGGGCAAGCTGACCGACATACCGGTGGCGGTGGTGCGGGGACTCACGTTGTCCGACAACGGATCCAATGCGCGCACACTGCTGCGGCCCGGCGAGGAGGACCTGTTCTGGCTGGGCACCGAAGAAGCGCTTGCGCTCGGCCGCTCTCAGGCGCAGTTGCTCCGCCGATCGGTCCGCCGATTCAGCGACGAGCCCGTCGCGCCGGAGCTCGTCGAGGCCGCCGTAGCCGAAGCCCTCACCGCGCCGGCGCCGCACCACACCCGGCCGGTGCGGTTCGTGTGGATGCAGGACCCGGACACGCGGCTGCGGTTGCTGGATCGGATGAAGGACCAGTGGCGCGCCGACCTGACGGGCGACGGGCGACCGCCGGAGACCGTCGAGCGGCGCGTCAGCCGCGGCCAGATCCTCTACGACGCACCCGAACTCGTCATCCCGTTCATGGTGCCCGACGGTGCGCACAGCTATCCCGACGCCGGTCGGACCGCCGCCGAGCACACCATGTTCACGGTCGCGGTCGGCGCCGCGGTGCAGGCGCTACTGGTGGCGCTGGCCGTGCGTGGCGTTGGCAGCTGCTGGATCGGGTCCACCATCTTCGCGGCCGACCTGGTGCGCGACGAGCTGGCGCTGCCCGCCGACTGGGAACCGTTGGGCGCCATCGCGATCGGCTACCCCGATCAGCCGTCCGGCCCGCGCGATCCTCTGGATACCGACGGCCTGCTGGTGCGCAAGTGAGCCTGCACGAGTCGGCCGTCGAGACGCTGAAGGGTTGGCGCGCACCCGATCCCGCACAGGACACGCTGCGGCACGCGGTGCTGGCGTTCCTTGCGGCGCGGCCCGACGGCTGCCTGCGCGAGTGCGTGCCGGGCCATATCACCGGCTCCGCGCTCGTCCTCGACCACACCGGCACCCACGCGCTGCTGACGCTGCATCCACGGTTCGGACGGTGGCTGCAACTGGGTGGGCACTGCGAGGAATCCGACACCGACATCGTCGCCGCCGCGCTGCGCGAAGCCACCGAGGAATCCGGCATCGACGACCTCACGATCGATCCTGAGCCGGCCGCGCTGCACGTGCACCCCGTCACCTGCTCGCTGGGAGTGCCGACGCGTCATCTCGACATGCAGTTCGTCGTGCATGCGCCACCGGACGCCGAAATCGCCGTCAGCGACGAGTCTTTGGACCTGCGCTGGTGGCCGCTGGACGCGTTACCCGAGGACTGCGACTTCGGTCTGACGCAGTTGGCTGACGCGGCTCGGGCGCGACGCCTCGCTCAGACGTCGGTCGAGTAGCGGATTCCGCCGTCGGGAATGGTGACCCCGGGCCACACCCGGGCGCCGCGCAGAAGTTCGCAACGGGCGCCGATGTCGGCGCCGTCGCCGATCACGCCGTCGCGAATCAACGCGCGCGGCCCGATGCGAGCACCGAACCCGATGATCGAGCGCTCAATCACGGCGCCCGCGCCGACGCGGACACCGTCGAAGATCAGTGCACCGTCCAGGCGGGCACCCGCACCGATCTCGGCGCCCCGCCCGACGACCGTGCCGCCGATCAGCAGCGCGCCCGGTGCGACGGCCGCGCCGTCGTGCACAAGCTTCTCGCCGCGCTGACCGCCCAGCGCGGGAGACGGGGCGATGCCGCGAACCAGGTCGGCCGAGCCGCGCACGAAGTCTTCGGGCGTGCCCATGTCGCGCCAGTAGGAAGCATCGACGTGGCCGACCAGCTTCATGCCGTCTGTCAGGAGTTGCGGGAACACCTCGCGCTCCACCGACAACGCCCGGCCCTTCGGGATGCGATCGATGACCTCGCGCTTGAACACGTAGCAGCCGGCGTTGATCTGGTCGGTCGGCGGGTCCTGCGCCTTCTCCAGGAACGCCGTCACCACACCGTCAGGGTCGGTCGGCACGCAGCCGAATGCGCGGGGGTCTCCCGCCCTGACCAGTTGCAAAGTGACATCGGCGCCATTGCCCTCGTG
>JBKOYU010000913.1:0-4216 GCA_046725575.1 Actinomycetota bacterium
ACCGGGCTTTGTCTCAGATTCGTGGCGGGGCTCGCAGTTCGTGCAACTCGGTGAGCGCCAGGGCCGGAGCGGCCAGCGCGGAGGCGCCCCGCCGTCGTCACGCGTTGCGCTCGCGCAGCACCTTCTTGTCGATCTTGCCGACGCTCGTCTTCGGGATTTCGGCGACGAAGGCGATGCGGTAGAGCTCGGGCACCGCGTACTTGCTGATGCGGTTTGATTCGACCAGAGCGAGCAGGTGGGCGCGGTCCGCGTCTGCGTCGACCATCGCGTCGGACTTACGGACGACGAACGCCATCGGCCGTTCCCCCCACTTCTCGTCCTTGACGCCGATGACCGCGACGTCCTGCACCCCCGCCACGTCGCCGATCAGCGACTCGAGCCCGATGGACGACACCCACTCGCCGCCAGCGCTGCCACGGGGAGGGGATTCGCCGAGCGGGCAGCAATCCAGGGCCGGCGTCATAGCGCTGCGCGCACGCGCACGCCGATGCCGCGGAGTCTCTCGAGCGGCTCGTTTGCGTAGACAAAACGGACGTAACCAGGGGCGACGTCCGAGCCCCAGGCCGTCATCGGCGTAGCGGCGATGCGGCCGTGCTCAAGCAGCCGCTTCGACAACTCGGGCGCTTTCGTTCCCGCCGCCTCCGCGTCGACCAGCAGCGACCAGCCACCCTCGGGAATGACCACGGGCAGACCTTCGAGCTCTTGCAGGATCAGGTCCCGACGCGCCTGCCATTCCCGAACCGCATCCGGGACGCCGTCGTCTCCAGCAGTCAGGGCCGCGTGCGCGCCGATCTGCCCGAAGCCGCTGGTGACAGTGGTGTTGTAGATGGCCGCGAAGGCGACGTCGCCCATGACCGTCGCCGGGCCGACCGCCCAGCCGACTCTCCAGCGATCATGCGGTAGTTCTTCGAGACGCCGCCGAGCGTGATCGTGCGCTCGGTCAACTGCTCGAGCGCAGCGGGATGCCGCGGCGCGATCCCGTCGAACAGGATCCGGTCCATCGCGGCGTCGTACAGCAGCCAGCAGTCCGCGCGCTCGCACGCCTCGGCGACAGCGGCCCACTCCTCGTCGCTGAACACGTGCCCTGACGGCATCGAGGGGCTCATCAGCACCAGGGCGCGCGTCTTGGGCGTCACGGCGTCCGCAAACCGGTCACGGTCAAGTCGCCAGCGACCGTTGACCACGACTAGCGGTACGAACACCGGGCGCGCCCCGGCAAGCCTGATACGCCCGATGAACCCCGCGTAGGTCGGATCGGTGACGACGACCTCGTCTCCGTGATCGACCGTCGCGAGCAGGGCGCTCAGCAGGCCGGGCAGCGCGCCGCTGGTGATGACGACCTCCTCGAGCGGGTCGTAGGCGCGTCCGCTCTGCGCCTGGAGGCGCTCCGCGACCGCTTCGCGCAGAGGCGCCAGCCCGGTGAAGGGCAGCCAGCTGTTGGCACCGTCGGTCCCAACAGCGTCGCGCGTGGCCGCCACCGCCGAAGGCGGGACGGGGATGTCGGTGTCGAGGTTCTCCATCCGCAGTACATCGGGCGCGTCGCCAGCGGCCGCGGCTACCTGGTCGATCCCGAACGGCTGGATGTCCCGGAAGCGTTCCGTTCGGCCTCGCGGCATGGCGTGAGCATCTCCCGGCCTCGACCGGATGTCAACGGAGGCCGCGCCCGCCGACCTGATCGGCGCGCGACCCTCTGAGTGGACCGGTCATGGACAGGTGTCCAAGGTTGGGCTCCGCTGCGGGCATGGCTGCCCGATCGTCGCACCGCGCGACTGCTGCCGGCTTCGGAAAGTTGACGATGCGACGGGCCCGGGAGTTGACGGGCCCGGGAGTTAGGGTCGTACCCGTTGGTCAACTGCGTTTCGGTCCCACTGGACTCAACGACAAAGGGTACATCCTGCAATGCTCGGAAAGTGCTGGCGTATAGACAATTCCGCGCGTTACTGGCGGAGTGGACGTATTCCGAACGTGCGCTATTCCGCGGATCGAGTAGCGACGAGATCTCGCAACCGGGATAAGGCCCGCGACCCTCCCAGCTGGGGGTCGAACCTCGTCGCGAAGCAAGGCCGCAGGGTGCCCGACGCGGACGATGTCGTCGGCAATGCATTCGTCGACCACGTCCCAGTCGTACGACGCGATGGCGTGAAGACAGCGCTCGACGACGTCGACCATCCGCACATCACATCACGTCAGCCGGTACGCCTACGGTGGATGCGTGAGGTTCTCTATCTCGATTCCCCAGCGCGTAGCCGACGACTTCGACGCGCAAGGGACAAGCAGTTATCTCGCGCGGGCAGAAGAGCTCGGGTTCGAGGGCGGCTGGACGCTGGAGCAAATCGTCGCGCCCGCACCGTCTCTCGCGCCGCTGCAGCTGTTGTCCTGGGCCGCGGCGCACACCACCCGCTTGCGGCTGGGAGTGGCGGTGCTCATCACCTCGCTGCACGACCCGCTACAGCTCGCATCCGCCATCGCCGCTGTCGACCAGCTCAGTCACGGTCGGCTGGACGTCGGTGTCGGACATGGCGGCAACTTCAGGCCGTTCTCGGCGTTCGGCGTGGAGAAGGCGACGTTCATCAGCTACTTCACCGAGGGCCTCGAGCTGATGAAGGCGGCCTGGTCTGACGAGCCGACAGTGACCTTTCATGGCCGCTTCCGCGATGTCGAGGGCTTGCCGATCCAGCCCAAGCCCATCCAGCGTCCTCACCCGCCGCTGTGGGTGGGCGGAAGCGCACCCAAGGCGCTGCACCGCGCCGTACGGCTGGGCGACGCCTTCATGGGGGCGGGCTCGTCGACCACGGCGAGCTTCGCCGAAGCCGTCAAGATCGTCCACCGCGAACTCGACGAGCAGGGCAAGGACGCAACACAATTCACCATCGGCAAACGGGTCTACCTGATGGTCGACGACGACGCCGGCCGCGCCCGCGAACGGGTGCTGGCCGGACTGCATCGCATCTACGGCGAGATGCCGGGCATCGAGGCGGTTCCGGTGTCCGGCACGCCCGACGATGTGGTTCGCGGAGTCCGCGAGGTCATCGACGCCGGCGCCGATATGGTCCTGCTGAACCCTGTTGGCGAGAACGTCGCAGAGGATCGTGAGCAGATGGAATGGCTTGCTGCGGAGGTGATTCCGCTGCTCAGCTGACTCCCGGAATTCGCAGAAAACTAGCTGGTTTAAGTTTCCGATCTTGGTGGTAAACCGTAACCATGGTGGCGGAACTGAGATTCGTCGCTCCGCTGTTCATGGCGGGAGCGGCGGCCACGGCGATCGCACCCCCGCTACGCCGAGGCGTGCAGGGCCCAGATGTCCCCAGTCCCCAGCTTGCGCGTGGGCCCATGCGCGGGGGCCCATGCGAGTTAAAGCTCGGTTGCGGAACCGCCTGCGGCGGTGATCTTTTCGAGCGCGCTGCCGCTGAACTTGTGCGCGGAGACGTTGACCTTGACGGTCAGTTTGCCGTCGCCGAGCACCTTGACCAACGAATTCTTGCGCACCGCACCCGCGGCCACCAGCTCGTCGACACCGACATCGCCACCCTTGGGGAACAGCTTGTTGATGTCGCCGACGTTGACGACCTCGTACTCGGTGCGGAACCGGTTGCGGAAGCCCTTGAGCTTCGGCAGCCGCATGTGGATCGGCATCTGGCCGCCCTCGAACGTCGCCGGGATGTTCTTGCGCGCCTTGGTGCCCTTGGTGCCGCGACCGGCGGTCTTGCCCTTGGAGCCCTCACCGCGACCCACGCGGGTCTTCGCGGTCCTCGAGCCTGGAGCGGGCTTTAAATCGTGAAGCTTGATGGGCGTCATCGTTCGGAGACCTCCTCCACCTCTACGAGGTGATGCACGGCGTTGATCAGGCCCCGCGTCTGCGCGTTGTCCTCACGGACCACGGACTGACGAATCTTCCGCAGCCCCAGCGTTCGCAGGCTTTCACGCTGCTTCCAGCGCGCACCGATCGTGCTGCGCACCTGCGTGATCTTCAGCTCTGCCATCGTTACGCCGACCCTTCACGTGCGGCCGACGCCGCAAGCGCCTCCGCCTCCCGGCGCGCCCGCAGCATGCCTGCCGGCGCCACATCCTCGATCGACAGCCCGCGTCGGGCCGCGACCTCTTCCGGACGCTGCAGCAGCTTCAGCGCGGCAACGGTGGCGTGCACCACGTTGATCGCGTTGTCGCTACCCAGCGACTTGGCCAGGATGTCGTGCACGCCAGCGCATTCCAGCACCGC
>JBKOYU010000977.1:0-7597 GCA_046725575.1 Actinomycetota bacterium
GCGATGCGCGCGAACTTCTCGGTGTTGCCGAAGAATTCGCCCGTCCACTCCAGCGCGCGGATCACGCTGCGCTTCACCTTGTCGTCGACGTCGTCGCGGTCGAGATACTCCGGGCGATCGGTCTGCAGCAGCCGGTCGACGCAGGAGGCATCGGGCCCGCCGCGGGGCATGCGGGCAATGTCGGTGATCGACTGAGCCATGTAGGCCATCATGGTCGATTGGAATCGCCCGGCGGGCAGGATAGCGCTGGGGGCACCTCCCGCCCGAAGGGCAGGGGGACGACCGGGGAAGTGTCACCGTTGGGGAGGAGCACGAATTGGCCGAGTTCACAGCCGCCATCGACCAGGGCACCACCAGCACCCGGTGCATGATCTTCGACCACGACGGCGCCGAGGTAGGACGCCACCAGCTCGAGCACGAGCAGATCCTGCCGAAGGCCGGCTGGGTCGAGCACAACCCCGTCGAGATCTGGGAACGCACTGCATCGGTCATCGCCTCGGCGCTGAACAAGACCAATCTGTCGGCCACCGACCTGGCCGCGCTGGGCATCACCAACCAGCGGGAAACCGCGCTGGTGTGGAGCCGGCGCACCGGGCGGCCGTATCACAACGCGATCGTCTGGCAGGACACCCGCACCGACCGCATCGCCTCGGCGCTGGACCGCGACGGCCGCGGCGACGTCATCAGGCGCAAGGCCGGGCTGCCGCCGGCCACATATTTCTCCGCAGGCAAGGTGCAGTGGATTTTGGAGAACGTCGACGGAGTCCGCGCCGATGCCGAGAAGGGCGATGCGATCTTCGGCACCGCCGACACCTGGGTGCTGTGGAATCTGACCGGCGGGTCGCGTGGCGGTGTGCACGTCACAGACGTGACGAACGCCAGCCGGACCATGCTGATGAATCTGGAGACGCTCGACTGGGACGACGAGCTGCTGTCGTTCTTCGGCATTCCGCGGAAGATGCTGCCCGAAATCAAGCCGTCGTCGTTTCAGGAGTCATACGGCATCACCCGCGACGACGGGCCGGTGTCCGGGCAGGTGCCGATCACCGGGATCCTCGGCGACCAGCAAGCCGCGATGGTCGGGCAGGTGTGCCTGGACGCTGGCGAGGCCAAGAACACTTATGGCACAGGCAATTTCCTGCTGCTCAACACCGGCGAGAAGATCGTGCGGTCGGAGAACGGGCTGCTGACCACGGTGTGCTACCAATTCGGCGACGCGAAACCCGTTTACGCACTGGAGGGTTCGATCGCCGTGACCGGTTCGGCTGTGCAGTGGCTGCGTGACCAGTTGGGCATCATCAGCGGTGCGGCGCAGAGTGAGGCGCTCGCCCGCCAGGTCGACGACAACGGCGGCGTGTACTTCGTGCCCGCGTTCTCGGGATTGTTTGCGCCGTACTGGCGTTCGGACGCCCGCGGCGCGATCGTCGGGCTGTCCCGGTTCAACACCAACGCGCACCTGGCGCGCGCGACGCTGGAGGCGATCTGCTATCAGAGCCGCGACGTCGTCGACGCGATGGAGGCCGACTCTGGTGTGCATCTCGAGGTGCTCAAGGTGGACGGCGGCATCACCGCGAACGATCTGTGCATGCAGATCCAGTCCGACGTGCTCGGCGTCGACGTCGTCAAGCCCGTCGTCGCCGAGACCACCGCGCTGGGCGCCGCCTACGCGGCGGGCCTGGCGGTCGGGTTCTGGGAGAACCCGGACGACCTTCGGGCCAACTGGCAAGAAGGCATGCGCTGGACGCCTGCGTGGAACGAGGACCAGCGCGCCTCCGGCTACGCGGGCTGGAAGAAGGCGGTTCAGCGCACGCTGGATTGGGTCGACGTCGACTAGCCGGCGGCGTCGTCGAGTTCTCGCTTGGTCTCGTCGTCGAGTTCGATGTCGGCGACGGCGGTGTTCTCTTCGAGATGGCTGACCGACGACGTGCCAGGGATCAGTAGCACGTTGGGCGCCACCGAGAGTGTCCACGCCAGCGCGATCTGGGCCGGTGTGCGGCCGAGTCTCGACGCCTCACGCTGCACCGCGGGGTGGCCGAGCACGGGATTGTCGGCAGTGAAGCCCGATCCGAGCGGGAAGAACGGGACGAATGCGATGCCGTGTTCGAGGCAGATGTCGAGCAGGGGCTGTGACGTGCGGTCGACCAGGTTGTAGGCGTTCTGCACGCAGACAATCTCGGTGCGGTCGAGCGCAATCTGTAGATGTTCGAGGCTGATGCTGCTCAGCCCGATTCCGGCGATGAGTCCTTCGTCGCGGGCCTTGACCATCGCGGACAGCTGGCGGTCGAACAGCTCGCGGTCCTCGACCACGGCCGGGGCGTCGGCGCTTTCGCCGCTAAACAACCGTAGGTTGACGGCGGCGAGGCGGTCGGTTTCCAGCGTGCGCAGGTTGTCCTCGATCTGCTGTCGGAGTTCGTCGGGCTGCTGGGCCGGGACCCAGTTGGCCTGTTCGTCGCGCGTGCCGCCGACCTTGCTCACCAATGCGAGGTTCTCGGGGTAAGGGTGAAGCGCCTCGCGGATCAGTTCGTTGGCGACGTTCGGGCCGTAGAACTGCGCGGTGTCGATGTGGTTGATGCCCAACTCAATTGCGCGCCGAAGCACCGCGAGCGCTTGGTCGTGGTCACGTGGTGGCCCGAACACGCCGGGACCGGGTAGCTGCATGGCGCCGAAACCGACGCGGCCGACTGTGTACGAACCAAGCGAGTAGGTCTGCATGGGACCAGGTTATGGCTTCGGCGCGGTTGGTCACGCTGAGCGAGACCAACCGCGCCGAAATCGCTGGTTAGTCGGACTCGCCGAGGATGCCGTAGATCTCGCGGCGGGCGGTGTTGACGATGTCAACGATGCGCTCCTGCTGCTCCTCGTTCGCCGCGTAGGCGGACTGGGCAACGGCGCCCATCAGTTGGGCGACCGCGCTGCGCAGGTTCACATGTCCGGGCGCCTCATCTTTCCAGCCGTCGGCGATCTCCTCCCACGGCGGGGTCTCGATCTTCTCGGCGGCGGCGCGGCCGTCGTCGGTCAGCTCGAAAAGCTTCTTGCTGCCTTCACTTTCGCGTGCGACCAGCAGACCCTCGTCGACCAGCAGCTGAAGCGTCGGGTAGACCGAGCCGGGGCTGGGCCGCCACAGGTTCTGGCTGCGCTCGGCGATCTCCTGGATCATTTCGTAGCCGTGCATCGGCCGTTCGGCCAGCAGCTTGAGGATCGCGGCGCGGACGTCGCCGCGCTTGCCGCGCCCTCGTCCGCCGCGTCCTCGCCCGCGCGCACCCGGGCCGAAGCCGAAGCCGAAACCGCCGCGGGGGTCGAAGCCGAACTCGAAGCCACCACGGCCAGGGCCGAAGCCGCGGCCGGGCCCGAACCCGGGGCCGAGGGGACCGTCATGGGCCGCCTCGTGCTCACGCAGATGGTCACGAAGGTGGTCGCGGAACTCGCGGCGGGCCTGCCGGCGCTGCTGATGAAACGCGCGCCGATCGGCGGGGCCGAAGCCGAAAGGGCCGGGAGGTGGGGTGAATGGGTTGGTCATGTCTGTTGATTCCTTGCGTTGGATGGGAAACGCCCTACGCGCTTCCGATACGTTGACGATATATCGGAAACTATCGCGATGCAACGGCTAATTCCCGTAGCGCTCGTCGATGGCGTTGACCAGCCATCGTGCCCAGTCGGCCTCCATCGCGTGGGCCCGCAGGCCGTGCTCGAGCGCGGCGTAGCCGTAGAAGGAGACGTCGTCGTCGGCCCATTCGATGGAGTCGCGCAGGGCTTCCAGCCGCTTGACCTCGGCAGCGGCTTGCTCGGCCATCGAAACCGCGTACTTGCGGGCCTCGTCGCGCGGAAGCTGGAGGTTCCCGCGCTCACGATGATGCACGACTTCGCGCTGACCGCCGAGCATGTCGTGTTCATGGATCTGCCGATCGTGTTCAATCTCGAGGTCGCGATGAAGGGCGACGGCGACATGCCTTATCGCTGGGACGACAACTATGGTGCCCGGTTCGGTGTGATGCGCCGCGACGACCCATTCGGGCCGGTGCGGTGGTTCGACATCGACCCGTGCTACGTCTTCCATGTCGCGAACGCCTATGACCAGGCGAACTCGATAGTCCTGCACGCGGTTCGTTACCCCGAATTATGGCGCAACAGTGGCGGATTCGACGCCGACGGCGTGTTGTGGACCTGGACGATCGACTTGCAGACCGGCACGGTTACGGAACGCCAGCTCGATGACCGTGCGGTGGAGTTCCCCCGGATCGACGACCGGCTGGCCACCCTGCCGGCCCGCTACGCGGTGTCGGTCGGCGACAGCCGTCTGGTCCGCTACGACTTGACCACCGGCGACGCTGTCGAGCATGTCTTCGGCAGCGCGCAGTCGCCGGGCGGCCCGGGCGAGGCGGTGTTCGTACCGTCAACCTCAGGGCCGGCCGACGAGAGCAGCGGCTGGTACCTCGGCTACGTCTACGATCCCGCGCGACGGCAGCGACCTCGTCATCATCGACGCGTCGGACTTCACCGCACAGCCTGTCGCCAGAATCAAGCTGCCGCAGCGTGTTCCGTACGGTTTTCACGGAAACTGGATCACCAGCTGAGTAACGTGTCCGGCCATGGCAGTGAAATGGCTGGACGAACCTGAGGTCCACGACTACGACGCGGCGGCCGCCTACCTCAGCATGCTCGCGGAGAAAGATCCGGTCGACCAGACGGTGGCGGCGCTGAAGTCGGCGAAGCCGGTGTACCAGAAGGCTAAGGACATCCTGCGGGCGGCCGAGTTGGCACTGCTGCCGGAGACCAACGCTCACGTCCGCTCGGATCTGGGCAAGATCAGCGATGGCAAGAAGCTCTCGCCGATCCTGTTGGTGCGCGGCAGCGCCGTCGACGGGTACGCGCTTCAGATCGCCGACGGCTATCACCGGGTATGCGCCAGTTATCTCACCGACGAAAACACCGACATCCCTTGCCATTTGGTGTCGTGGCAGTAGTCCCCTGGGATGAGCGGGTTCGGCTTTCACACGCTGGCGCTCCTCGTTGTCATCGGCATGACCGGGCCGCTACTCGCCTCGCTGCCACGTTTCCAGATTCCGGTGATCATCGGTGAACTGGTCGCCGGGCTGGTAGTCGGAAGGACGGGCTTCGGCATCGTCGACCCCACCGACGCGACGTTCACGCTGTTGGCCGACATCGGTTTCGCGTTGGTGATGTTCGTCGTCGGGACCCATGTTCCGGTGCGAGACAAGACGTTGCGGTCCGAGATTTCGAAGGCGTTGCTACGGGCGGTCGCCGTCGGAGCGGTGGCGGCCGTCCTTGGCGTAGTGCTGGCACAGGTGTTCGGCACCGAACATGCGGCGGTGTACGCCGTGCTGATGGCGTCGTCGTCCGCGGCGCTTGCGCTCCCGGTGATCGACTCGTTACAGCTGGAAGGTCGGCCGGTGCTGTCGGTGAAGACGCAGATCGCGATCGCCGATGCCACCTCGATTGTGTTGTTGCCGTTGGTCATCAACCCCGCCGAGGCTCCTCGGGCGGCACTCGGTGGGTTGGCGGTCGCAGGCACCGCGGTGGTGTTGTACTTCCTGCTGCGCACCGCCACCCGGCGTGGATGGCGCAGGCGGATGCACCACTACTCGCGCAAGCGCCGACTCGCTGTGGAACTGCGGCTGAGCCTGATCAGCCTGTTCACGCTGTGCGCCCTGGCGGTCACCACGCACGTGTCGATCATGCTGGCTGGCTTCGCGCTGGGCCTGGTCATATCCGCCATCGGCGAACCGCGCCGCCTGGCGCGCCAGCTGTTTGGCGTTACCGAAGGTTTCTTCGCCCCGCTGTTCTTCGTCTGGCTGGGCGCGTCCCTGCAAGTGCGCGAACTCGGCGAGCACCCATGGCTGATCCTGCTTGGCATGGGCCTCGGCGTCGGTGCGATCGTGGCGCACTCAGCCGGCAGGCTGTTGGGTCAGCCGCTGACGCTCGCGGTGTTGTCGGCAGCGCAGCTGGGCGTGCCGGTGGCCGCCGCCACGCTGGGCACCGAACAGCACCTCCTGGCGCCGGGTGAACCGTCGGCGCTAATGCTCGGCGCGTTGGTGACAATCGCGTCGACATCGATCGCAGGTGCACTGGCGGCCCGTCGTCAGAGCGCCGAAGAGGCGAGCTCCGCCACTGGGTAGTGAGGCAGTCGCGCGGTCATACCAGACAACGAGGTCCCGGAAACGGTCGCCCGCGGGTCGGCGATGAGAGGGCAGGCGCTTCGCTGCTGAACGTCGGGGCTGGGCCCCTCTCATCGCCATTGCAGTAGACATCCGACCCCAGCCACGGTCTCCGCCCAATGCAAGCCATATGTCCGCGCGTCCCGGTGGCAAGCGCGGAACCCCTCGCGCGGCGTGCGCCGCCGGCGGGTTGAAGCTGAGTTACAGCTGTACGGCCGGTACATGGCCGTCCCGCGATGCCAATGTCACCAAAGTGGTCGGCACAAGTTGGTGCTTCGGTGAGCCAGCGGCTTAGAGCGGCCGACTGCACCCCGACCGGGCTGCTGTTCCAACGATCCCGACGTTAGCAAAGTCGGTGGTTGCCGCACCAGACCCGAACGGACGCGTTCGACTCGCCGGCGTCAGAGCGCCTCGAGCTCCTCCGCCGGGTAGGCGGCTTTGGCACGGTAGGTATTTGGGCTCATGCTGTAGGCACGTTTGAACGCGCTGCTCAACGCGAACGGTGTGCTGTAACCGACCTGACGGGCCACCGCGGCGATGGTCGCCTGGCTGGACCGAAGCAGATCGGCGGCCAACGCGAGCCGCCAATTGGTCAGGAATGCGATTGGAGGCTCACCGACCTGCTCGGTGAATCTGCTCGCGAACACCGCACGCGAACTCCCCACGGCCGCAGCAAGATTGGCCACGGTCCACGGGTGAGCGGGGTTGTTGTAGATCAGCTTCAAGGCTGGGCCGACCACCGGGTCGTGCTCGGCGTGCCACCAGGTTGGGGCGTTTTCGTCGCGGTCGAACCAGGTGCGCAGCACCGCGATCAGCAACAGGTCGAGCAACCGGTCCAGATACGCCTCCTGGCCGGGCCCGTCGTTGGCCGCCTCGGCGGCGAGCAGATCCACCAGCGGGGTGTCCCATTCGTCGGCCCGCAACACCAGCACCGCAGGTAACGCGTCGAGCAGGCGCGTGCTCACCTCACTGCGGCCCTCGTAGGCACAGATCACCGAGCGCGTCGCACCCGAAGGGCTGTTGCCCCACGTGCGCACCCCCAGCGACATCTCGAACCGCAGATCCTCGCCGGACAGCGTGGCGCAGCGCTGGCCTGGATGGATGACGACCATCGGCGTGGTCGCCGGGTCGTCGGCGAAGACGTAGTGCTCGGTGCCGCGGGTCAGTGCGACGTCGCCGGGTCCCAGCCACACCGTCCCGCTGCTCTCACCGACGATCGCCGCGCGGCCGTGGGTCTGGCAGATCAACGTCAGCGGCGCCTCGTCCTTGATGCTCATCGACCACGGCGGATCCATCATCATTCGCAACACGAATGCGCCTCGCGCTCGCACACCGTCGAGCAGGCCGACCACGGCGTCCACGCCGGGAGCCTATCCCGCCGCTGCCGGCGCGGATCACCAAGTCGCTGCTCGGCTACGGCGTCA
>JBKOYU010000531.1:0-2616 GCA_046725575.1 Actinomycetota bacterium
GCGATGGCCAACCACCTACGGTTGGGCGCCCGACTACGCTGGCTTCGACTTCGCCGCCGACGCGCGTAAACCCTCGAGGAAGCGGTCACCGAAACCCTAGGCGCGCCACCGTCGGTGCCGGTGAGCATCAGTGTGATCGAAGGTCACCCAGCCCCGGTGCTCATCGACGCATCCCGGTCGGCTGACCTGCTCGTCGTCGGCAGCCATGGACACGGCGCGTTCACCGGGATGCTGCTCGGCTCGGTCAGCCAGCACTGTGTCCAACACGCGACGTGCCCGGTACTCGTCTACCGTCCGCCCACCCCATGACACGGCGTCCAACACCGTACCTCTCGAAAAGATCGTGGCCCCAGCCACTCCCGCAGCCCGTGAACAGACAGACTCGTGCAGGAGCGCGAGACGCAGTGTTGCCCAGGCGCCTAACCGGCAGTGCTAGCAGTCAGGCGTGCCGCGCGGGTGGGGCACCCTGGGGCTTTGGTCAGTGCACGTCGAGGCGGTTGAACGCGACCACGGCGATGACGGCGAAGATCAGGGTGCCAGCGGCGAGCACGCCGGCCCAGGCGAGCGGTAGTCCGTATTTGAGCTGGTTGTCGCCGACGGCGTAGAAGAACGGTGAGATGAAGCGGGCCGGGCGTAGCCAGTCGATAGCCGGCGCCAGTGAACTGATCAGGTACCCGATTGCCGCCGCGGCAGAGATGATACCCAGAGCTAAATGCTAGATCTTCGCGAGAACGCCCGATGACTGCCTGCAGCGTTCAATAATGACGCAATCAGGACTCTCAGAGGAGTTGATGAGCATGCAACCGAGCGAGATCGTCGGCACCGTCTCAGAGCTGTGGCGCTTCCCGGTGAAATCGATGCAAGGAGAGCGGCTGGATGAAGCGATAGTGGGCGACGCGGGCGTCATTGGCGACCGCGCCTATGCGGTGGTGGATCGAAAGACGGGCAAAGTGGCGAGCGCCAAACATCCGAAGTTGTGGCCTGACCTGCTTTCATGCCAGGCCACTTTTTCAAAGCCGCCGCGGCTGGGGGAAGACCTCCCAGCAGTGCGGATCGACCTCACCGACGGCACCTCCGTCATGAGCGACGCGGATGATGTGGATGAAGTTCTATCGCGGTTCTTCGGCCGCGACGTCGAGCTTGCCCGCAGTGCGCCAAGCGATTTCACGATCGACCAGTATCACCCGGACATCGAAAATCTCGACCCTGAAGGCCATCGGGACGAGGTGACGGATACGAAGCTCGGTGCGGCTCTGTTCAGTCAGTTGGGTATGCCATCGTTCGTGCCAGAGGGTTCGTTCATGGATATGTTCCCGGTGAGCGTGATGACAACTTCTACGTTGAATCGGCTCGGCGAGCTGCAACCAGAAAGCGTCGCAGACATCAGGCGATTTCGGATGAACCTGCTCGTCGACACGGCGGGCACCGGCTTTGTCGAGAATGACTGGCCTGGTAAGACGATCGGAGTGGGGAGCGAGGTTCAGCTCGCGGTCGCGTTGCCCGATCCTCGTTGCGTCATGTCGACCGCCGCGCAACCAGGTCTACCACACGACCCGGGGATCCTGCGTTCGCTCGCCAAGCACAACAGGATCGACGTGGCGGGCGCAGGCCTGTATCCGTGCGCGGGTGCGTATGCCCTGACCGCGGCGGGTGGAACAGTCCGTACGGCCGACCCCGTGAGAATCTTCTGACCTACGCGCGGAACGCCAGTTCGCGCAGCTGTCGTTCCCGCCGGCCGGATTCCATGGCGGCCTTGGCTAGAGCTAAACCGCCGCTGCCGGTGGCGGTGCCAATCAGCAGCGCCAGGGCGCCGAAGAACAACCCCAGCAGGGTAACCCCGGCGGTGACGCCGAGCAGCGGACCTGTGGCGAGGGTCAGATCGAATCCCCGGCCGGCGATCAGCCAGCCATCTGAGGATGCCGACTCCACGGAGAATTCGGTGGCCAATCCGTCAGGTGACAGATTCATTGCTATACCTGCACAACTGTACTGCGACCGAACAGTTATCGGGAGCCGAATTGCGTTGGAGATAAGGGAAATTGGAGGCTCCCCTTCATAAGGGAAACTATCGGCACTCGAAATACGCTGTGTAGCACACTAATTGACTGATCAATGCGAGCCACCTGTTCGATCCGGGGCAATGAGCAAATACACGACCGAGAGCTGCGAGCTGTTCCACTTCGGGCGGGCGGCGTTACCGCCTTGTCGAAGACCTTTGTTCGCAGCGCGCCGGCGCACAGAGGAGAGGAGGGGAGACAGTCCGGAGTGGTTCATCAGACCAATCGATGAGCTCGTGTTGCTAAGCGCGGCAGCCAATTCGGCGGCAGGGTAACCGACGGCGCTCACGATAACTGGTTCAATCCGCGGGCGGACGGCGACCAGCACCACCTCGCAGTGGTCCACCACGTCCTGGTTGTCCGCGCACACCCGCACGTTCGGATAGCGCTGGGACAGCTCATTCGCAGTGCGAGCCCCCCGGGGAGAGAGCAGGATCTCCGGCGGTTCCTCGACGCCGTCGCACAGGCCGCCCACGATGGCGCGGGCGATCTCGCCGACGCTGGCTCCACGGAAATCGCCTGCCCAAGTGCCGCTGACCGGCTGCGCGCCGACCGCCCG
>JBKOYU010000954.1:0-3213 GCA_046725575.1 Actinomycetota bacterium
GCCAATGAAATGCCGGGCACCATTTGTCTGCCGAAGACAACTGGCGGCGTTCATTTGCCGACAAGCGGAGCCGGGACGATCTACCGTCATGGTGTGACGAGCGGCACAGACGCCGATGTCGACCGCTGTGTCCGCCAGATCGCTGCCGGACTCCACCGACGGCTGGACGAATTGACGGCGGTCATTCAGCGTCTCCTGCAGGAGGAGATCCCCGAGCTTGCCCTGGACGCCCAGAGCATCGAGCTGTTGGGGGCCAGTGTCGCAGGCAACGTCGACACTGTGCTGCACGCGATGCGCTATGAGATCGCGGTGCAGCGTGTTGAGGCGCCCACCGCCGCGCTGGAGTACGCCCGGCGGCTGGCCCAGCATGGAGTGCCCGTGCACGGGTTGGTGCGTGCATACCGGGTCGGTCAGCGGCGCATGAATGAACTCGTTTTCGCCGAGGTCCAGGCCACCGACTTGGACCCAATTGTCAGGCTGGCCGTGCTCGAGAAGATGTCGGCAACCATGTTCGCGTACATCGATTGGATGTCACAGCAAGTCGTCGAAGTGTACGAGGACGAGCGCGAGCGCTGGCTGGAGAATCAGAACAGCCTTCGTGCGTTGCGTGTGCGCGAGATTCTGGCCGCCAAGACACCTGTTGACGTCGACGCAGCGTCGACGACCGTTCGCTATCCGCTGCGCTGGCATCATCTTGCGGTCGTGGCGTGGTACCCCGATGCCGGCAGCGACGGCAACGAACTGCCCCGGCTGCAACGTTTCGTGCGAGATATGGGCCAGGCCTCTGGGGTGGCGGCCAGCCCACTGTTCGTGGCCGCAAACGCCGTGTGCGCCTGGGGATGGCTGCCCTTCCGCGCCGCCGCACCCGAAGCAGTCGACAAAGCCCGCCAGTTCGCGGCCACCCATGCAGACTCGCCCAGTGTGGGAATCGGCTCGATGGCGGCGGGGGTCGGCGGATTTCGACGATCGCATCGCAGGGCGCTGGCCGCGCGGGCGGTAGGGGCCGCGCGCGAGCCGCACAAGCCGAGTGTGGTCGCCGCGGACGATCCCGGCGTGCTGGTGGCCGCCATGCTCGGCGGGGACATCATCCAGGCCCGTGAGTGGGTGGCCGAGGTTCTCGGCGATCTGGCCGTCGACAACGAGAACGATGCCCGGCTGCGCGAGACGTTGCTCGTCTTCCTGTCCAGCGACGGCAGCTACAAACTGTCTGCTGAGCGGCTCAACCTGCATTCGAACACGGTCAAGTACCGGATCGGGCGGGCCGTCGCCCGGCGAGGCCGCGCGTTCGGCGCCGACCGGCTGGACGTGGAATTGGCGCTGCTGCTGTGCCATTGGTACGGCCGCGCGGTTACCCAGCAGCGCCCCGGATAGCAACCGCGGGCCGGTTAGTTATCGCCGCGCCACAACCTACCCGCGGGTATTGGTCCCACGCGGACGATGGCAATGCTCCCACCAACCCCTAACCTCAGCCTTGCGCACGGCACCGACGCCGACGAAGTGAAATCCAAAGCGACCGAAGGCGATAGTCGATGCCAAGCCCCGATGTTCAGCGCCCGGCTGAAATTGCTACGCCACATGATTTGCTAATGACTGGTTCGGCGCTCGGCGTCGCAAGCGGGATGATGTCAGATACCTCGTGGGTCAGGTTCGGCTTGAATCTGGCTCGCCGCCCTGGCGTCCTCGCCGAACGGGTGGGGTCGTTCGGGCGCGAGCTCGCCTCGATCGCGACGGGCACATCCGATCGCGCTCCGGCCAAGCCCGACAAGCGATTCAGCGATCCAGCTTGGCAGGGCAATCCGTTGATGAAGCGTTCGATGCAGGCGTACTTGTCCGCCGCCGAGCTCGTGGACAGCCTGTTCGCCGACGCGGAACTCGATTGGCGCGACGCTGAACGAATCCGATTCCTGCTCAACGTCGTCATGGAAGCGCTCACACCGAGCAACAACCCGTTGATCAGCCCGTTGGGGTGGAAGGCGATCATCGACACCGGTGGTCTGAACGTCGTTCGAGGGGTGCGACGCTTCGTGCGTGATATGGCTGTGCCGCCGCGGATTCCGTCGATGGTGGAGCCCGACGCATTCACGGTCGGAGAGGATCTCGCCGTCACGCCGGGAGCGGTCGTGTACCGCGACGAGGTGTTCGAACTCATCCAGTACACACCGCAAACCGAGAAGGTGTGGACGGTGCCGCTGCTGATGGTGCCGCCGGTGATCAACAAGTTCTACATCTTGGACATCGCCCCGGGTCGCAGCATGGTGGAGTACCTCCCTAGCCAGGGCCACCAGGTTTTCGCCATCTCGTGGCGTAATCCGACTGCGGCGCAACGGTCTTGGGGCTGTGACACGTACGGTGGCGCGATCCTCGACGCGTTGGACGCTGTCCAGAAAGTGACGGGGTCGCAGAGCGCTCATGTTCAGGCGTCGTGCTCGGGTGGCATCCTGGCGGCCATCACCGCCACACATCTCAGTGCGACGAGTGAGGCTGAGCGCATCGCCAGCCTGACGTTGATGGTGACCGTCCTGGATCAGGGGCGGGAGGGCTTGGCCGCTGCCGTCGACGAGACGGCCGCCAAACTCGCGATCGCGTTCTCTGAGCGCAAAGGCTTCCTCGACGGCCGAGCGCTGGCCGAGGTGTTCGCCTGGCTGCGTCCGACCGACCTGGTATGGCGGTACTGGGTCAACAACTATCTGCAGGGCCGGTCACCGGCTCCGTTTGACGTGCTGTTCTGGAACGCCGACACCACGCGCATGCCGGCGGCGCTGCACCGCGAGATGCTGTCGATGGGCCTGCGGAACGCGTTGGCCGAACCAGGCGCGGTCCGCATGCTCGGCACCCCGGTGGACCTTGGCACCGTGACGGCCGACACCTACGTCGTTGCCGGAATCGCCGACCACATTTCACCCTGGCAGGCCTGCTATCACAGCGCGAGGATGCTGGGAAGCAAAGACCTGCGGTTCATCCTGTCATCGAGCGGACACATCGCCGCGCTCGTCAATCCCCCTGGCAACCCGAAGGCGTCCTACCGCGCGGGAAACGTCGACGAACGCGACCCAGCGAGTTGGGCGGCGTCGGCGGAAACACACAGCGATTCTTGGTGGCCCGACTTCTCGGCGTGGTTGGCGCAGCGCGGCGGCGAGCAGGAGCCGGCGCCCACGGTGCTTGGCGGTGACGGGTTGGCGGCGCTGGGTCCGGCGCCGGGCAGCTACGTTCATG
>JBKOYU010000145.1:0-2803 GCA_046725575.1 Actinomycetota bacterium
TGTGGACCAACTGCCATCACCCGTTCTACGACCACAACCCCTACCCGGAAACCGCGCCGCCGCAACGCCCGGTGTGGGTGGGTGACTTCTGGGACATGTTCGGCGCCGGTCACCTGCTGGAACTGAAAAACCTCAAGGCGATCGCCGAATACCGCCACCACAACGGCCTGCCGGTGACACCGGTCTGGATGAGATGAGCACCATGAGCACTCCCGCCGTCAGCCTGATCGACGTCTCCACCTACCTCCCGGGCGAACCGATCGGCACCGATTACTACTCAGCGTTCGCCGGAGCCGACGAGCTGCGGGACAACCTGATGTTCCGCGCCCCCAAGTTCCGCCATCACGTCGCCGAGGACGAGACCGCGATCGACATGATCGAGCGGGCGACCGAGGGGTTGGTCGCCCGGCACGGCCAGGACACGATCGCCAACATCGACGTGCTGATCACCCACTCCCAGATGCCGGACATGCCGTTCTATGGCGGCGGCGGCGGAATGGCCCACCGGCTCGGCATGCACCCGAATTGGGTGATCGACTTGCACAACGGCGGATGCGCCGCGTTTGTGCTGGGGATGAAGTTGGCGCGCCAGCTGCTCGCGTCCGGCCAAGGACGCACCGCGCTGATCGCGGTGGCGCAGAACGCGGCCGGGCAGATCTTCGATCAGGAGGGGATCCGCAGGAAGGCGCAGGCGAGCGTGCCCGGCGACGGGGCGGCAGTCGGTCTGGTGGCCGTGTCGGACCAGTCTCCGATCCTCGACATCGAGTGCCGCACCTACGGCGAATACGCCGGCGACATGACGATCGCCATCGACCCGCCGCGCAAGTGGTGGCAACCGGGGCCCGGCGAAGGCTCCATCGGCTTCACCGAAACCAAGATCACCAAGGTACTCGCCCGCGGCAACCGTCAGGTCCCCGAGGTGGCGTTGGCGGTGTGCGACCGAATTAGCATGCGGTCCAAGGACCTTGACCTGCTGGTCACCAACCAGCCCAACCGGGTGTTTCTGCGGAACTGGCGCGAGGCGCTCGAGGTGCCGCCCGAACGCCACCGTGACACGTTCGATCAGTGCGGCAATCTGTTCGGGGCCGGCATCCCGATCAACTTTGATCGCGCGGTGTCGCAGGGTCAGCTCAAGGTCGGCGATGTCGTGATGATGGCAGCGTTTGCACACGCCGGCGACTTCGCCGGGGCTGCAGCGGTGCGCTGGGGTGGTCGCAACTGATGACATCGGTCAGCTATGCCACCCCCATCGCCGCGCAGATCCTGGCGACGTTGCCTGATGCGGTCGATCCATTGGCGCTCTCGCTCAACGAGAACCCGTTCGAGCCGCTGCCGGCCGTGCGCGCGGCACTGATTGAGTCGATCAACGCGGCCAACCGTTACCCGGAATTCTTGCCCGGGATGCTGCGCGGCCTGATCGCCGGGCGGATCGGGGTGCGCGACGAGCAGGTCATCCTGGGCGCGGGTGCCACCGGCGTGGTGATGCAGGTGCTGCACGCTGTGACCGCGCCCGGCGATCGGATCGTGCTGACCTCCCCGACATTTGACGGGTATCCGATCTTCGCGCAGATGGCCCGGTTGATCTCGGTGACGGTTCCGCTGGACGAACACGGCCACCATGACCTCGACGCGATGGCCGACGCCGCGTGCAACGCCAAGGTGGTGGTGGTGTGCCGGCCACACAATCCGACCGGCACCCTGGAGTCGGCCGCCGACGTGGAACGGTTCCTGCAGCGAGTGCCGTCCGACACCGTGGTTCTTCTCGACGAGGCCTACATCGAGTTCGTCGCCCCCGAGCACCGCCTCGATGCGCCCGCGCTGGTGCGGCGCTTCCCGAATGTGGTGGTGCTGCGGACGTTTTCGAAGGCCTACGGGTTGGCCGGGCTGCGGATCGGATACGGGTTCGGGGCACCGGAGCTGGCCAAGACGCTGTGGACGATGCAGCTGCCGTTCGGGATGAGTATCACCAGCGCGGTCGCGGTCGGCGCCTCCTATGACGCCGAAGATCAACTATGGCAACGCATCCGGCTGATCACCGCCGAGCGCCGCTACCTGCAGCGCCGGATACGGGCGATGGGCATCTACAGCACCGACGGGCACGCCAACTTCGTCTACCTACCCGAGCAGGGCCGAGCCTGGCGACAAGTGTTCGACGACGCGGGGCTACACGTCCGCCACTACGCCAGCGGCGGTGTGCGGATCACCGTGGGTGGCCGCGCCTCCACCCGGGCGATACTGGCCGCGATCAAGACGTTGACGGCAAGCGCTGCGCGCTGACCCAACTCTTCCCATGAGTCGCGTCCGCGTTGGACGGAAATTCCGGTGTGTCGGGAGCGAAGGCGCCGAAGGTACACACCGGATTTGAGTTGCGTTCTACGTGGAGGCCATCCGACGGCGAACCCACCGCCTGTGTTGACTGAACCTGCACTGTTACTTGTAAGGGCAGATGATCGAGCCCGCTGCTGTGTAAAGACGTAGTGTGGATTGCCTTGGGGGCGTGTTCATCTCACCGAGTTTCCGAACTAGGCTGTACCGAGCACGAGCCGTCATCAGCTCCTGCGCGTACGAGCATGGGCGGTCCCGCCCTGGGCGTTGGAGGCTTTCACCGCTCACCTTCACGCGGTGCTGCGCCCTTCAATGTTCGGAAAGTGCTGGCGTGTACACGGTTTCGCCAATTTTCCTGGCGGCGTAGACGTATTCCGATCGTGCGCTATTCCTTCAGCCGGTCTGCGTCTCGCCTCAGCGCGCGGCGACAGGACCTGTATCAGATTTGTGGTGAATGTTCAGAGAGGTTGGCCTGGGC
>JBKOYU010000935.1:0-12581 GCA_046725575.1 Actinomycetota bacterium
TCCCAGCACCCAGCGGTGCTGCTGCTCGGCGGCCCATCGACCGAGAAAAGTCAACCTGTATCTCCCGAAGCTGCCCGACGGCACCATCATCTGGACCGCGCCGACAGGGCACACCTACACCACCAACCCTGGTAGCACCCTGCTGTTCCCGACACTGTGCCTGCCCACTGGCCTGCTGTGGCTACCAGAACACGAGCCCATCGTCGACATCGACCAACGCGCGGTGATGATGCCAAGACGCAAACACACCCGAGCCCAAAACCTCGCCCGCCGAATCGACGCCGAACGCCGACTCAACGACGACTACGTCGCCGAACGCAACAAACCCCCACCCTTCTGAGGACGCGGCCCTTGCGTCAGAGCCCGAGGTGGGCGTCCAGTCCCGTTTCGGCGTAGGCGGTTTCGTGGATCGAGTTGTCGTGCGGCGACGTTTCGTGCACCGAGGTGTCCACGATCGACGACGAGTGCACCGATGAATCGTGCTGCGAGTTGTCGATCGTCGACGTGGGTGAGCGTGGAGCTGTTGTCGACCGCGCTCCTATTGCCGGTGCCATGGATGTCGGTGACAGTCTGAATTTCCGTGCACGCTGGTGGTGTTGCCGTCCGACACCGTGGTGGTGCCGTGGCCCGACGTCTGGATGACCGTGCCGTCGTGCGAACTCAGCACATCGCCGCCCGCAGACGTGTTGCCTTCGCTAATCGCGTCCATGGAATTGCAGCCAGTGCGGTTCCGCGACTAGAAAAGACGCCCTAGCCTGGCGAGATTCAGCGGCACTCCGACGACGCTGAGTTGATTGATGATGTCCTCCAAGCGTTTTCGCGGGACATCCATCCGCCATTCCGGCAGCGTGCCCGACAGGCACACCACGCCGGGCGCAAAGCTGATACCGGTTAATGAAAGCCCGTGCGGAAGCTCTGGCAGACGCACCGGATAGGCCGGCGTACGCGCAGGCAACCGCCACCGGGACCGGCGGATGACGATGCCGCGCGGCTTGAGCCACAGCGTCGAGCCGTCGGGGCGGGCATCGACCTCAACGTGACCCAGCAGCGGCCTGCGGGCCAGTCGCAGCCGCGCGATGCCGTCGTCGCCGACCTCACCGGACAGCCGCGGCGCCGCCCACTCGAACAAATCGTCGAGCACCGGCGCCGGCACCTCCAGCGTCAGCTCGACCGGAGCGGCCACCAGCACCGGTGGCGCCGTCGGCTTCATGTGCACGTTGTGCAGCACCGCCGTCGCCCGGTCGAATCGACTGCCGTGCCAACAGATGTCACGCGCCGCTAGCCGGACATCGTTGAGCTGGCCGACCGACAGCCCGCGCACGTCGAGCCGAGAATCGAATTCGGTGATCGTCAGCGTGAGGTCGCCGTCCTCCAGACGGACCGCCAATTGACGGCCCACCACCAGCCTGCGCACGGTCATGAACAGCGTCCGGTAGGCCGTCGCCGCTCCACTGCTGACCGGCGCGACGGCCGCCGACGACCACAGCGCGGCCAACATGTCGATCGGCCGGAACGGGTCGAATCGGCGCAGCGGCCGGGGACGCGTCATGCGTCCAGCATCCGTCATCCGCGCTGCGGTGTG
This sequence comes from Actinomycetota bacterium, assembly GCA_046725575.1. Classification (GTDB taxonomy): domain Bacteria; phylum Actinomycetota; class Actinomycetes; order Mycobacteriales; family Mycobacteriaceae; genus Mycobacterium. Next base: position 1,583 of record JBKOYU010000935.1, read on the forward strand.
AAGCTGGATAGCAGCGCCCGCATCGACTTGGCGACGGCGTGCCGCGTCTCGACCGGATCCGGCGAGTTCGCGATCAGCATCGCCCCGCGGGTGAGCGCGCCGAGCAGCAGCCGGGTGGCGGTTTCGGGATCCTCGACCGTGATCGTTCCCGCCTGCGCGGCGGCCGCCAGCGCATGCACGATCACCACGTGCGCGTATTGCTCATCGAGTTCGGTGTAGCGGGCCAGGCCAAGCACCGCAGGCCCGTCGACGATCAGGATGCGCTGCATATCCGGCTGGAGCACGCCGTCGAGGAACGCCTCGAAGCCACGAGCCAGCTCGTCGATGCCGTCTGACGCGCCCTGCGCCGCCTTGGTGGACGCCTTCATCAGGTCCGTGTGCGCCTGCACGAAGACAGCCTCGAAAAGTGCTGTCTTGGTGGGGAAGTGGTGATACAGCGCCCCCGTCGTGACGCGGGCTTCGCGCGCCAGGTCCTCGACCGACGTCGCGCGGAAGCCGTTCTCGCCGAATAGCCGGCGGCCTGCCGCGACCAACGCTGCCCGCGTCTGCGCGACCTGTTCAGCGCGCAGCGAGGGGGGTTGCTCGGCCGCCGGATCCGACATCTATCACTCCTCTTCGGTGAGACCCAGCATACCCTATTGACATAGTGACATTATGTGAAATAGTTACCCTATGACATCAGCCCCCGTGCACCTCACCGGACCGGCCGAGGACATTCGTCGCGCCTACGGCCCCACCCTCAACGCGCTGCGCGGCGCCGTGACACGAAGCGCCGACCTGTGGCGTCACATCGACAAGCCCGACGCACCCGCTCCGGGCCTGATCTGGACCGCCGCGGAGACCGCCGCACACGTCGTCGGTGATCTCCGTGACTACACGCAGGCACTGACACGTCACGCCAACGGCTATATGACCCATGCCAATCGGCCGACCGAATCGCCGTCGCGGCTGAGCGCGAAGGTCAATGCCCGCCACCTCGAAGAGGTGCCCGAGCGCAACCTGCACCGCCTGGCCGACATGCTCGAGGCCTCCTCCGACGCATACCTGAACGCGGCCGCGACCGCCGACCCGAGCGTCGACATCGCCACCCCCAACGGGTTGGTGATCGGTCCGTCCACGATGGCCGCCCTGCTGCTGGGCGAGCAGCTCATCCACGGCCTCGACATCTCGCGCACGGCCAAGATCGGATGGCCGATTGCCGCCGCCGACGCGTTCCTGGTGATTCCGGGCGTGCTGACCGTTGCGCCGCAATACCTGCGGCCTCATCGCGCCGCCGGTGTACACGTCAGCTTCGAGTTGCGGATGCGCGGCGGCGCCAGCTACCGGTTGGCCGTCGACGACGGCACGGCGGTCGTCACCGCGGCGGGTGAGAAGGCCGACTGCGTCATCACCGCGGATCCGGTCGCCTTCCTGTTGTTGGGCTACGGCAGGATCTCGCAGCTGTCGCCCGTGCTGCGCGGGCAGCTTCGGCTCGGCGGCCGCAAGCCGTGGCTGGCGATGAAGTTCGGGACGCTGCTGGACAGCCCATAGCACGTACAGTGGGGGCGATGACCTCTGTGGTAATCGTCGGCAGCGGGTTCACGGGATTCGAGTGCGCCCGTCATCTCTCCCGAAAACTGCGGAAGCACAACGCCCCGGTCGACATCTCGATCATTTCGCCCGTCGACTACATGCTGTACACACCGCTTCTGCCGGACGTGGCCGGCGGCGTGGTCGACGCGCGTTTCGTCGCGATTCCGCTCGCGAACACGCTGCGCAACGTGCAGGCCATCCGCGGCAGGGTCGACGGCGTCGATCTCGACGCGCGCACTGTCACGTTCACGGACCCCGAAGACCGCGAAAGCAGCCTGCCGTGGGATCGCCTTGTCCTGACGCCGGGATCGGTGACCCGGCTGTTCGACGTGCCCGGTCTGGCAGAGCACGCGCGCGGCCTGAAGTCGACGGCCGAGGCGCTCTACCTGCGTGACCACGTGCTGGAGCAGCTCGAATTGGCCGATGTCGACGACGATGCCGGCCGGGCCGCGGCGCGCCGCACGATAGTGGTCGTCGGCGCGTCGTATTCAGGGACCGAGCTGGTCGTCCAGCTGCGGGCGCTCGCCGATTCGGCCGCGAAACAGATGGACTTCGACCCGGCCGACGTGAAGTTCGTCTTGCTGGACCTGGCCGAACAGGTGATGCCCGAAGTGGGGGAGAAGCTCGGCGCCGCGGCGATGCGGGTGCTGAAGTCGCGCGGCATCGACGTCCGGCTCGGCATCACGCTGAAGGAAGTGCACGCGGAACACGTTGTGCTTAGCGATGATTCGCTGATCCGCACCCGCACCGTGGCATGGGTGACCGGGGTGACCGGCGCTCCGCTGATCGAGAAGCTTGGCCTGCCGACCGAGAAGGGTCGGCTGAAGGTGCAGACCAACCTGCAGGTGCCCGACCATCCGGACGTGTTCTCCGCAGGGGATGCCGCTGCGGTGCCAGACATCACCCAGCCAGGCAAGATCACTCCACCGACCGCGCAGCACGCGATCCGGCAGGGAAAGGTGTTGGCGCACAACGTCGCCGCCAGCCTCGGCTACGGCAAGATGAAGACTTACAAACACCGCAACATGGGGTTGGTGGTCGACCTCGGCCCCCGCTACGCGGTCGCTAACCCGCTCAACATCCAGTTGTCCGGGTTCCCCGCCAAGGCGGTCACCCGCGCCTACCATCTCTACGCGATCCCGCGATTCGTCAACCGTTGGGCCGTGTCACTGGCCTATTTCACTGACGTGTTCTTCGATCGTTCGGTGGTCTCGATTGGCCTCTCGTCGAAGGAGGATGCGCAGTTCGCCGCCAGCGAGGGCATTCCCATGCCGAAACCGGACTAGTTGGTGGCGGCGTACCGGCTCAATTCGAGATGACTGCGGGCGCGCAATCCCGGTGTCGCGCTGTCCGGCATGCCGAGCACCCGAATGCACGCGTCCGCAACGTGTTCCGGCAAGCTCGTCCGGTCTGGGCCCGGCTGCTTGGTCCACATGTTGACCAGCGACTCCACCAATCGGAACGGCAGATCGGCGGCCGCCTCGTCGACGCCGGTGTCCGCGACGATGGCCTTGCTCACGGCCAGATAATGCAGCCGCAGCCGCTCCCGATCCGACCAGAACGGCTCGAGGCGCGCTCCGCGCAGTTCGGGCTGGAGATACAGCGCGCCAAGGTTCCAGCGGCCGGTCAACAGCTGGCGGCCGTCGAAGAGCGCAAGGGCATGCAGGTGCTCGGCCGGGCTCAGCGGCGGTTCGGAGTCCGCGAGGCTGTCGACGATCATCAGCGTCGGCGTCACGGTCTGGCTGAGCAAGGCGCACAGGATGTCGTCCTTGGTCTTGAAGTAGTGATACAGCGAGGCCTGCCGGATACCGACAGCCTCCGCGATGGTACGGGTCGACGTGCCCGTATAGCCGAGCGTCGTGAAGAGTTCGCCTGCGGCGTCGAGGATCTCATCACGTGCGGTCGTTCCCGGCCGCCGCTGCGTCGTCAACCGCGGGCGCCCCGCACGAGTGATGGACATCTTCCCATCGTGACCCACTGAACTGCGAAAACGCGTTTCTGTCACACGACAGAAACGCGTGACACGAATCGGTTACGCAGCGCAGGAGATTGGTTACGCCAGCGTCACCCACCGCCCCGACACGCCCTGAAAACTGTCAAGTGACAGGCCGGGGGTGCTAGGAGCAGTGGATGAGTAGCGCAGTATCGGAGGTCGACGCGCAGTCGAGCCCGGCGGCCGACGCTGCGCAGGTTGCGACGATCGCCGACTTGCACGTCACGTTCCGCCGCAACGGCCGCGACGTGCATGCGCTGCGCGGCGTGTCCCTCGACATCGCGCCCGGCGAGATTCTCGGCCTGGTCGGCGAATCGGGGTCGGGCAAGAGCGTTCTCGGGTTCACCATGCTCGGGCTGCTGTCGCAAGCCCGGGTGCAAGGCTCGGTGACGGTGGCGGGCACCGACATGGTGACCGGCGACGCGAAGACACTGCGCAAGGTCCGTCGCCTCGACCTCGGCGCCATCTTCCAGGATCCGATGACGTCGCTGAATCCGACGATGCGGATCGGCAAGCAGGTCGCCGAGGCCGCGGGCAGCGACGAAGAGGCGCTCAAGCTGCTCACCGCGGTCGGCGTCCCGGAGCCCAAGCGCCGGCTTCGGGCCTACCCACACGAGCTGTCCGGCGGACTGCGGCAGCGCGTGATGATCGCCATCGCGATCGCCGGCAACCCGGAGCTGATCATCGCCGACGAACCCACCACGGCGCTCGACGTCACCGTGCAGGCGCAAGTGTTGCGGCTGTTGCTGCGGCTGCGCGACGAAATCGGTTGCAGCATCATGTTCATCACCCACGACCTCGGCGTCGCCGCGCAGATCTCGGACCGCATCGCGGTGCTCTACGCCGGCCGGATCGCCGAGATCGGGCCCACGGCAGAGGTTCTCGGCCAGCCGGCCCATCCCTACACTCACGGCCTGCTGCGGTCCCGGCTGACCCTGAATACCGCCAGGCACCGCAAGCTCGCTGCGCTGGCCGGGTCGGTACCCAGCCCCGTGGAGCCGTTGCCGGGGTGCGCGTTCGCGCCTCGTTGTGTCGTGGCCACCCCAGCATGCGAGGCGACACCCCCCGACCCGACCACGGTCGCGGCAGGCCGCGTCAGCGCCTGCATCGTGCCGTTCGAAGCGGTGTCCACCGAACTCGGCTCGCGCCTGACGACCACCACCGAGGACATCGAGCCGGAAACAGAGTTCACCGAATCGTCCGAACCGCCCGCGGTGGTGCTGCACGAGGCGGTCAAGTCCTTCGGCAAACTCCAAGCGCTGCGGGGGATTTCGCTGACCGTCGCGCACGGCGAATCGGTTGCGCTGGTCGGTGAGAGCGGATCAGGAAAGTCCACGCTGCTGCGGGTCATCGCCGGCCTGGAGAAGGCGAGCTCGGGAACCATCGAGCTGGCAGGTGGCCAGCGGCCACAGATGGTGTTCCAGGACGCGGGCGCATCGCTGACGCCGTGGCTGTCGGTCGGCGAACTGATCTCTGAGCGACTGCAGAAAAACGGCATGTCCCGCAGCCAAAGACAGGACGCGGTGGCGGAGGTGCTGCAGCGGGTCGGACTGCCACTGGACATCGCGAAATCACGCGCCGGCCAGCTATCCGGCGGTCAGCGCCAGCGGGTGTCGCTGGCCCGGGCGACCGTAGTGCCACCGTCGGTGCTGTTGTGCGACGAACCCACCAGCGCGCTCGACGTCTCGCTGGCCGCCTCGGTGCTCAACCTCATCGGCGATCTTCGCCGCACGCTGGACATGTCGGTAGTGTTCGTGACGCACGACCTTTCGGTCGCGCGCGTGGTCGCCGACCGCATCGCCGTCATGTACCTCGGACGCATCGTCGAGATCGGACCCGCCGACGATGTCATCAACAATCCGGTACACCCATACACCCGGGCGCTGGTCGACTCGATCCCTGACCTCGGGCGCGAATCACGGGTGCTGCCAGGCGAACCCGCCAGCCCGTTGTCCCCCCCGAGCGGCTGCGCATTCCACCCACGCTGCCCGATCGCCATCGACACGTGCTCCGACAGCCAGCTCGACGTCCGGCTCGAAGGGGCGCCCGGCAGTCCCCACCACGTCGCATGTATCGAGCGGAAGGCGAGCTGAGATGGCGATGGCACTGCCTGCAGGCACGTTGACGCGGGGTCGGGTGCGTGGGCTGTCGCTGCCGAAATCGTCGCCGATGCTGATGAATTGGGCCGCCGTGAGCCTGGTCCTCATCGTCACGATCGTGGCGGTTGCCGTGCCGGTCATCTCGCCTCACGATCCGCTGGTGCCCGCGGGCATCCCGCTGCAGGCCCCTGGCAAGGGCGGCTTTCTTCTTGGCACAGACGCCATCGGCCGCGACATCCTGAGCCGCGTGCTCTACGGCGTCCGGGCGAGCTGGTTCGCGGCGCTTGTGGTCGTCGCAGTCGGGTTGTTCATCGGCGGACTCGTCGGATTGATCGCAGGTGCCGCGGGCGGGTGGCTCGACAGCCTGCTGATGCGGATCACCGACGCGTTCCTGTCGCTGCCCGCGCCCGTGCTGGCCATCGCCGTGGTCGCCGCGCTCGGACCGGGATTCGTCCACACGCTGATCGCGGTGTCGATCGTGTGGTGGCCCTTCTACTCAAGACTCGTCCGCGGTGAAGTGGCCCGCCTCGCCGCCCGCCCGCACGTCGAGGCGGCCCGGCTTGCCGGCGTCGGCCCGATTCGGTTGGCCACCAGGCATCTATTGCCCGGTGCGGTGCCCAACGCCTTGGTGGCCGCCAGCCTCGATATCGGAAACCTGATCCTCACGCTGGCGGCGCTGTCGTTCCTCGGCCTGGGCCAGGCGGCGCCCGCGCCGGAGCTCGGCGCGGATACGGCCCGCAACCTGACGTATTTCCTTCAGCAGTGGTGGGTCCCGGTGATGCCGGGTGTCGCGGTTCTCGTCCTTGCCCTTGCCGCCAACCTCGCAGGCGACGGCCTGCGCAATTTGATGAAGACGAGCTAGGTCATGCGGAAGTTCATCCTGTATCGAGTGGCGGCGATGGTGGCGATCCTCGTCGCCCTGACCGCGGTGATGTTTGTGCTGCAGCACATTTCGCCGCTGGATCCGGTGAAGGCGCAACTCGGGGCGAACGCCTCGGCGGACGCGGTCGCGGCTCGTCGGCACACGCTCGGCCTGGACCAGCCGGTGATCAACCAGTTCTGGAATTACCTGACCGCGGCCGTTCACGGCGACCTGGGCCAGTCGTTTCGCACCCGGCACCCGGTGAGCAGCGATCTGGGCGACTTCTTCCCTGCGACACTCGAGCTGGCGTTGTACGGCCTCGGCCTCGCGCTGATCCTGGCCGCGCTGTTGGCTTTTGGCACGACGCTGAAATGGCCGGGCGCGAGTGTGCTTCGGGCCGTGTTGTTCACCGGCGCATCGGCGCCGATGTTCCTGCTCGGCATCCTCGGGCTGATCGTCTTCTACCAGAAGCTGGGCTGGGTGCCCGCGAACGGCCGGATCAGCGTGCCGAATCCGCCGACAGGACCGACCGGCTTGCTCACCGTCGACGGGCTGCTCGCCGGGCGGTTCGACGTCCTCACGAACGCGCTGCACCACCTGATCCTTCCGGCCGTGGTGATCGCCCTTGGCCCCGCTGTGGCGATCGGACGCGTGCTGCGTTCCAGCCTGCTGACCGACGCCGAGAGTGACTACGCGAGAACAGCTCGGGCCAAGGGTCTTTCGGAGGGCCGCATCATGGTGGGCCACGTCCTGCGCAACTCCGTCGGCGGGGCTTTGTCGATGACGGGGCTGCAGGTGGGCCTGATGTTCTCCGGCGTGCTGGTCGTCGAGCAGGTATTCGGCTGGCCGGGCATCGGACAGTACATCGCGCAAAGCATTCCGGTGGCCGACTTTCCCGCGATCGCGGGCGTCACGCTGATGCTGGGCGTGCTCTACGTCGCCATCAACACAGCGGTCGACCTATTGCAGGCGGCGGCCGATCCACGAATAGCGGTAGGAGGAGGTTAGGTGCCAACACAGCCACTCATTGTGGGCAACCCGGTGCTGGTCGTCGTCGATATCCAACAGGGCGGCGCAATGCCCGTGGCAGAGGTGGGAATTCCCCACATGTCCGGGCGCGCCGAGCGTGTCGAGAAGGCCGAGAAACTGGTCGCCGCCGCCCGCTCGGCCGGCGTGCCGGTGGTGTTTTTCCAGGAGGTACACCGGCCCAGCGGCGTCGACTTCGGTCGTGAACTGGACGGCACCGAAGGTGTGCACTGTGTCGAGGGTGAACCGGGCACCGACCTCGAGCCGTCACTGCGGCCGCTGCCCGACGAGTTTCACATCGTCAAGCGGCGCTACTCGGGTTTCATCGGAACGGATTTCGAGATCGTGCTGCGGGGCCTGCGGGCGTCGACGCTGATCCTGATCGGCGGGCTGACCGACGTCTGCGTGCATTACACGTTCGCCGACGCGCATCAGCGCGACTACTACGTGCGCGTCGTCACAGACTGTGTCGGCGGGTCATCGCAATACCTGCACGATGCGGCGCTCGCCGCGATGGAGTACCTGCAAACCGGCGCCATGCGCACCACCGAGGAGATCCTCGCCGCATTCCGTCAGCTCGAACAACCCGTTCTAGAAGGAGCAGCACGATGAAAAAACGACTTCTGGCTATTGCAGCGGCAGGAGCCGTCGCGCTGCTGACCCTGTCGGCCTGCGGCGGTTCGGATTCCGGCTCGAGCACGCCGAGCGCCGCACCGACCGACAAGGTGCTGCACCTGTCGTTCCTGCAGGATCCCGGCCAGCCGCCGGACCCCGACGTGTACTACGCCGGGCAGGGATTGCTGCTGACGACCAACCTCTACGAGGGCCTGCTGCAGTTCAAGGGCGGACAGGGCAAGGCCGAGTTCGAACCGCTGCTGGCCACCGAGTGGACCGCGTCGCCCGACAACAAGGTGTTCACGCTCAAGCTTCGTGAGGGCGTGAAGTTCCACGACGGGACGCCGTTCAAGTCGGACGCGGTCAAGTCGTCGTTCGATCGGCGGCTGGCCGTCGACGGTGGACCCGCGTACATGGTCAAGGACATCGAATCGATCACCACACAAGGGGATTACGGCGTCACGATCACGCTGAAGTCACCCAACTCGGAGTTCCTTGACTACCTCGCGTCGCCGTACGGCCCGCGCATGATGAGCCCGACGGGGCTGCAGAAGAACGCCGGATCGGACTTCGCGCAGAACTACCTCACCACTCACGACCTCGGCACCGGCCCGTACACGCTGACCGACGCGCAGGTGGGTTCGCGCTACGCGATGGCGTCGTTCCCCGAATACTGGGGCGCGAAGCCGTATTTCGAGAAGGTCGAGATGCCGGTCATTACCGACACCTCGGCGCAGCAGTTGCAGTTCAACAACGGCCAGCTCGCCGCAATCCTGCACGACCTGCCGTCGTCGGCGGTTGAGCAGTATCTGAATAACGACAAGTATGCGCACTACTCCTTGCCCACGATGATGGCGAGCTTCCTCTACATCAATGCGAACAAGGGCATGATGAAGGACCAGGCGACGCGGACGGCAGTCATGGATGCGATCGACGTCGACCAGCTGGTCAAGCAGACGTATTTCGGCCGCGGAAAGGTCGGCGCCCAGATGTATCCGCCCTACGTGCTGGCCGACGACTATGGGAAACAGACTCTGACACATGACCCCTCGGCATTGACGAAGATCGCCGCGGGATTGCCGGCCGATCAGAAGTCGGTGACCATCGGGTACGACACGAGCAACCCCGACATGCAGCTGGTCAGCAATTTGGTGCAGACTCAGCTCGCGGCGGCGGGAATCACCGCGAAGGTGCAGGGATACCCGACGTCGGAGATCTACGGCTGGATCGGCACGGACATGCAGGCGGCCCGGAGATCCTCGCCAACACGGTGTGGCCGGACGCTCCGTCGCCCTACACCTGGGGCCACATCTCGTGGGACAAGGACGGCGGGATCAACTATCTGGGGTGCTCGTCGCCGCGGGTGAGCGATGCGCTGGCGAAGGGGCTGCCGACCGGTGCGCCACAACCGTATTCGGACGCGGGCGCAGCAGCCGAAGAGACGGGATGCTGGCTGAACATCGCCGACGTCGACGACTTCGTGGTTGCCCAGCCGTGGCTAAAGGGAGTCGAGCAGGCGCACGCGGTGTCGAACCCGAACTCGTTGCGGATCGCGGCGCTGTCGGTGGGCTAAAGTCCTTCGATGGGAATAGGTAAAGTTCGCCGCATCGTCCTCCTGACACTCGGCTGGGAGGAGCTGCCGAAGTCCGTATCGGTCTACGGCGCTCCGCCCGAAGAGCGAATGCGCGAGCCGGTGCCCGGGGTGCTGCTGCAGACCGACGGCGGCTGGGTGCTGCTGGATACCGGGTTCAACACCGCGCTGATCCGGGATCCCGCGCTGTATCGCCGGTTCTACCCGACGGTGGAGTACATCCCGGTGCTGCCGGGACCCGGTGAGCCGATTGAACAGTCGCTGCTCGACATCGGCGTCGACATCGACGACATCCACACCGTCGCGGTGAGCCACCTGCACCACGACCACGCCGGCGGGCTAAAACTGTTCGCAGGCAAGGTGCCGGTGCACGCGCAGCGACGCGAAGTCGAGTACGGGCTGTCCAATCATCCCGAGCCGGAACACCACGCGATCGCGCGAATCGATTTCGACGACCCGCGCATCGACTGGCGGCTGGCCGACGGCGAAGCCGAGATCGCCCCTGGCATCACCGCCGTCCCGACGTATGGGCATACACCGGGACACCAGAGTTTCGTGGTCGAGCTCGACGCGTCGGTCGGCCGTGACGGCTTCGTTTTCGCGTTCGACGCCGCCGACCTCACCGAGAATATCGAGCACGAACTCGCGATCGGCGGGTACATCGGGGTGGAACCCGAAGAAACGATCGAACCCATCCGCAAGCTCAAGAAGCTGGCCAAAGAGAAGGGCTACCAACTGATCCCGGGCCACGACCCACACGTGTGGCCCGAGTTGACCCGTCACTTCCACGACAGATTCGCATAGTGGACCTGGATATCCGCGCCGAGAGGGCGGTGGTCGACGGCGAGATCTGCGCGGCCGCCGTCGAGGTGGCCGACGGTGTGATCCGTGCGGTGGGTCCGATCGACACGGATTACCCGGCCACCGAACAGGTCCGGCTCGCCGGCGCGACGGTGCTCCTGCCGGGCTTCGTCGACACGCACGTGCACATCAACGAGCCGGGCACCGACTGGGAAGGCTTCGCCACCGCTACGGCGGCCGCGGCGGCCGCCGGCATCACCACCCTCGTCGACATGCCGCTGGACAGCGATCCGGTGACCACCAGCGTCGACGCACTACGCAAACGCCAAGCGACGCAAGGCAACTGTGAGGTCAATGTCGCGTTCTGGGGCGGTGTCACCCCGGGCAATCTCGACGAGCGAGGAACGAGCGAGGACCGGAGCGAGCGGGAGTCGAGGCAG